>DATJHY010000109.1:0-2876 GCA_035493635.1 Gemmatimonadaceae bacterium
TGGCCGCCTCGATTCTTCGTCGACACCACGAAGTTGGCGCTGACTTTTTCCGCCGCCCCGACGGCGTTGATGAACGGCTTGCCGTCGCGCAGCGAGCCGCCGCCGCCTTCGTTCAACGCGTACGCGGCGTCGATGAGGTTCTTGTGGTTCTCGATCAGCCAGCGGACGCCGTTCGAGCCGCCGCCCTCTTCATCCGCCGTGAGCGCCAGGATCAGATCACGATCCGGCACGTAGCCGTCGCGCTTGTAGCGGAGCAGGTTGGCGACGAAGATCGACGCCATTGCCTTGTCGTCGCCGGATCCGCGGCCGTAGTAGTAGCCGTCGCGCTCGGTGAACGTGAACGGATCGAGATCGGGCGACCAGTCCTTCTTGAGCGCCTGGACGACGTCGAGATGCGCGAGCAGCAACAGCGGCTTGCGCGCCCCGCTACCGTGGTAGCGCACCACGATGTTGCCTTTGTCAGGCCTCGGACCGCCCAGGAAGATGTCGGAGTCGGGAAAGCCGGCGTCGCGAAAGCGCTTGGCGACGGCGTTGGCAGCGACGGTCGTGCTGCCGACGGAATCGGCGGTGTTGATCTCGACGAGCTCTTTGTAGATGTCGTGCGCGAGCTGCTGCTCGGGGCGCAGCGCCGCGCCTTGCTGGGCCTGGGCGGCGAGGGTGGCTGGAAGAACAATCGTCGCCAGTGCGACAATGCTGACACGCATCACGAGACTCCGGGGTGGCTGGGGGGAGACCCGCGAAGTTTGCGATGCGCTCGCGCGCGTCGCCAGATGGGCCGACGAGGTTCAGCCGGACGTGATGCGCTTGCGAATCTCTCGCGCACCCGACGACACGCCCAACCCCACGCCGAGGCCGAACAGTATGGCGGTGCCGCCGCCGACGAGCGGCAGCAGCCAGGTGACCGGCGCCGCGATCAGTGCCGCGCCCAGACCGGCCAGCAGCGCGATGCCGCCGCGATGCACGGCATCCACGTATCGCAGCTTGTTCTGCGTGAATTGGCGGGCTTGCCAATAGCCGAACAGCGTCGCTCCAGCGGTGATGGCGAGCCCGGCGAGTGTTGCGAGCATGTGAAACACGACGTTCCTCCGTGTAACGTTCGCGCGTGCGTGAAACCGTACGTAGCGCGCGACGTCAGGTTTCACAGGTAAACTGGTTTAGCAATCGAACGCCGGATAGCTTTGGTGACGAACGCGGCGCGACGGTGCGTCGCTCCAACCGCCACCGTGAGCGTCCGATGGTCACATTACGCGTGGTTCGACACGACCGGGATCAACTGCTGGCCGAGTGCCAGAGCGTGGTCGTCCCGGCACGCGGCGAGGTGCTGCAGCTCGACACGCTGGACGAGCGGGGCGAAAAATCCCGGCCGAGCACGCTGTGGCGGGTCGTATCCGTCACGCTTCACGTCCCGTCGCTCGCCTCTTCGGCGCAAAGCAATGCCCCACTCGCCGTGCGTCAGGTCGAAGTGAGCGTGCTGCCAGACATCGCGCTCGTGCCCGAGTTCGCGGCCGCGGCGGAAAAGATCCTGTCTGAATCCAAGATGTGAGGGGAGAGGTCGCGGCGATGAATACCGGCGGAATGTACCGATCGACGCGCGAGTTGCCGGAGCACCTCCGGGACTGGCAGCTGCCGCCGGCATGGCGATGGGGCACCGAGGGCGTCATCGGGCAGCATCGCCATTACCAGGAGATCGTCGACGCGCTGGATCGGTCGCTCTCGTTGGTCACCGCGCCAGACCCGGCTCATTCCGGCTGGCTCGAGGCGGAAGCCAAGCACCTCGCGCACCGCAATCACCCGGCGATCCCGACCACGTATCACTACTGGGCGGAGTTCTCGGAAACCCGGCGCGGCCCCGGCTACCTTCGGCGGTGGATCGCCGGTGAAACGCTCGCCGCGCGCCTCAGCCGCATGGGCACCGAGGATCTTCCCGGCGCGCTGCGCGTCATGCGGGAGATCGGCTCTGCCCTCAGCTACTTGCACGACCTCGGGTCCGTGCACGGATGCTTGTCGCCGGAGACCGTCTGGACCACGCCGATGGGCCGCCTCTGGATGATCGGCTGGCAGTGGGCGATCCCCGCCGGCGAGATCCCATCGGGCCTTACTCCGGATTTTCACACCATGCCGGTGCCGGACGAATGGTCTGGCGGCACGTGGCAACCGACCGCGCTCTCCGACCAATGGCAGCTCGCCGCGACCTGTTTCGCGACGCTCACCGGTGAGACGCCGCCGTCGCGCGAAGCGCCGCCCATTCAGCTGCTCCGCCCGGACTGCCCAGCCTCGATCGCCGTGGTCATCGACCGCGCACTGCGGGCCGATCCAGCGGAGCGCTTTCCGACGATGACGGCGCTGCTCCGCGCAGTCGATCGCGTCATCGGCGGGCGGACGATGGTTGCACTCGCCGGCGACGAGCCTGGTGGCGTGCGCGCCACGGAATCCGCCGAGGCACGGCTCCGCTGGGCGCTGGCGGACGACTACGAGGTGCTGGCCTCGCTCGGCAGCGGCTCGTTCGGCTCGGTGTGGCGCGTGCGCGATCTGACGCTCGGCCGGGAGGTGGCGCTCAAGCTGCTGCATCCGCACGTGGCGCGCGACGAGCGCATCGTGGGTCGGTTCCGGCGCGAAGCCAAGCTCGCCGCCCAGCTCGCGCATCCGGCGATCGTGCCGATCTTCGACTGGGACAGTCGCGCCGACGTGTCGTGGTACACGATGGAGCTCGCCGAGGGCGGTTCGGTCGCCGATCTCGTGGCGCGTACGGGTCCGCGTCCACTCGCCGAAATCGCGCCGCAGGTCGACTTCGTGCTGAGCGGGTTGGCGGCAGCGCACGGCGTCGGCATCGTGCACCGCGACCTCAAGCCGGAGAACGTCCTCATCGATCGCTACCG
>DATJHY010000110.1:0-2750 GCA_035493635.1 Gemmatimonadaceae bacterium
TCGAGGCTGCTTCGAGCGAGCGCGCGCAGGCTGTCGTGCGGCGCGACGTGGGGCGAGGCGATGTTCGTCGCGTTCGCAGCCGGCATCGACGTGGTGCTCGAGGTCATGCCGAGCGGTTCGAAGATGCGCTTCGCGACGAGATCGTCCCAGGTTGTGCCGGCGGCTTTGCCCGCGGCTTCGCCCGCGGCGAGATACATCATGTTCTGATAGCCGAAGCGCGACCGGAAACCCCATGCCGGTTTGAGATAGCGCACGCGGCGCAGGACTTCGTCGCGCGAGATGCCGGCGCCGAGCCAGACGAGCTCACCGCGGGCCAGGCCGCTGCGATGCGTGAGCGCGTCACGCACCGTGAGCTCGGCGCTCGCGTACGGATCGTAGAGGCGGAAGCCCGGCAGGTAGTCGGTCACGTGGGCGTCCCAACGCATCTTGCTGTCGCTGACGAGCATGGCGACCAAGGTGGCGGTGAACGCTTTCGAGCTGGAGCCGATCTCGAACAGGGTGTGGTCGTCGACTGGCGTCGTGGTCCCGAAGGCGCGGACGCCATAGCCCTTGGTGTACAGGACCGAGTCGTTGCGCACGATCGCGACGCTGACGCCTGGTACGTGCCAGGTCGCGAGGGTTTGGGTGATGTAGGCGTCGAGTCCCGGAAAGGGTTCCTGGGCGTTCGTCGGCTGTCCGATGGCGACGAGCGACGCGGCGACGAGGAAAGGCCGCAGGGCGCGGCACCGGCTGATGGTCATGGAGACGGTCTCAGTGGAGGGGGACACGACGCGGCCGTCGCGCGGAGCGGCCGGCCGGCGAGCCAGATTTTGGCATACCAAACTGGTATAGCGAGACCAATATCACCTTGGCCGTCGGCCTGTCAATCGGTCCGATTCGAGACCATTGGCGGTCGACCGTTGCGGTATACCATTTCACGCAGTACCGTTGGGTCGCCGTCCCGGCGCCCACCTCTCAACCTCGAGCCGCATGGTTGATCATCTGCCGTTCGCGCCCGCCTCCGAGCCGGACCCGATCACACGCACCGTCGGCGGCGCCACGATCCGCATTCGCCCGCTCACCACCGTCGAGGACGGACGGGCCTGCGTCGAACTGCAGCGGCGCGTCTGGGGCTGGGATCAGGCCGACGTCGTTCCCGCCACGCTCCTCCATGTCGTGGAGTACGTGGGCGGTCTCGCCGCCGGCGCGTTCGACCAGCACGGCACATTGCTCGGATTCGTCTTCGGCATCAGCGGCGTCCGCGATGGACAGCTCGCCCACTGGTCCCACATGCTGGGCGTGCGAGAGTCGGCGCGGAACATGGGGCTCGGCCGGATGCTCAAAGAGTATCAGCGGGACACGCTTGCCGCGCTCGGAATTACCCGGATCTATTGGTCGTTCGATCCGCTGATGGCCAAGAATGCGTACTTCAATCTCAATCGCCTGGGAGCGAAAGTCGTCGAGTACGTACCCGACATGTACGGCACTACCGAAAGTCCGCTGCACTATGGATTGGCGACCGATCGCCTCGTCGTGTGCCTCGAGTCCGCGGGCCGTGCATCGGCCCCCGTCAACGTGCCGGAGCTCGATCGACTCCCGATCCTCACCGCCTTTCCGCGACTGAGCGACATCACGATCTCCGTCGGCGACCGCAATCCCGAGACGGCGTTGATCGAGATTCCCGCCGACGTGCTCGACGTCATGAGCCGATCGCCGGCAACGGCGCACACGTGGCGTCTCGCCGTACGTGATCACTTCCAGTGGGCCCTGGCTCGCGGCTACGCGATCTCGGGCGTGCACGTCAGCGCCGACGCCAGCCGATGCTTCTATCTCGTCAGCCGAACGTCGTCAGGCGCCAGCGACGGCGCTGTTGCTAGCGCGCCGACTCGCGCAGTCCACGTATCGCCCGCATGACCGCGGCGGCGGCCGGTCGTAACCGGCCGTTGGGCGCTCGAAGTCCGCGCGACTGCCCATAGTCGCCGGCCTCATAGACGATCAGACCCTTTATGATCGGGCGACCCGTCGCCCACGCCATCACCTCCCACACCGCCTCTTCCTGGCTTCGCTCGCCGTACGCGAGTGGATAACCGCCCGTCGCGAACACCCAGTGCTCCTTCCGCGGCCGCAGCACATTCATCCATCGATCGGCCGTCTGCGTGTAGGCCTGAATGCCCCCGCCCACGTACGGCGAGGGAAACAATGAGAATCCCACAATGTCGATGGGCGATCGCGACGAGACAGCCCAGGCATACAGCGCACTGTCACTAGGCGTATACGCCGATGCGGCCACACCCACGCGGACGTTCCGATCGATGCCCTTCACGACGTGGGCGGCGCGAGACAAATACGCTTCCCACTCTTCCGGTGGCAGGACTCCGAGAGCGCGCTCGCCGCTGCCGTACGGATCTTCTGCCGGGAGCACGATGTCCGGACGCAGCCGATCGACCACCAGTCGCAGCGTTGCCAACCGTTGCGCCTCATCGAGCGGTGCCTTCTCCAACTCAGGCACCAGTTTGCCGCGGTACCCCAGCGCGACGACCAGCAAGGCGCTGTCTCGTCGCGCCGGATCGAGCGTCCGCGCCAGCGAATCGATTGCCAAACGACTCACGCCTGGCAACACGACGACTTCGATTGCATCGAGGTCCATTGCATCGAGCAACGCGGAGTCGCCTCGGATTGCCGCCGGTGGCGGCGGCGACGCCAAATCAGGAAGAATCTTGAGCCCGACGGCGAAATCGGCGTCTGGCCGCTCGCGCAGCTGATCGCGCCGG
>DATJHY010000111.1:0-17199 GCA_035493635.1 Gemmatimonadaceae bacterium
TGCAATCACTTCCCGGCTTGCCGGCGCAGGTCACGCTGCCGATCGCGTGCGGCGAGATTCGCGAAGTTCGCTGACCGTCCGGATTACGAGCCGATCGCGAGTGGGGCACGGCGCATGGCCACAACAAGACCGCCGCGCCCCCGCGCTGGACAGCCGCGGCGTTACCGATTCACCGGCTGCACCGCGTCGTGCAACGCGGCCTCCGTGGCTGCGTCATACAGCCCGGTCACCGGCAATCCGCTGTGCTCCTGGAATCGCTTGAGCGCGTCGCGCGTGTTCGATCCAAACTTGCCATCGACGTCGAGCGATTCACGGTCCACGGAATTGAGCGCCGTCTGAATGAAACGAGTCGTATCGGTACTCGGCGACGGCGGCGGTCCGGGCGCCGGAGTTCCGGCGCCCGACGCGATCTGGAAGTAACGACCCCGCCACACCGCGTCGAGCGCGAGTCCGCTCGCTTCCACCAGCGGTCTCGGCCACACCTTGAGCAGGTCGTCGCCGAACAGGCTCACGCCGAGTCGCAGGCCCGACTCGTTCTGGAAGTGCCACCACTCGCACGAGAGATAGTTCGTCTTCCAGTCCGACCGCGCCGAAATGGGCTTCCAGCCTTCGTCCATGAACAGTTGCGTGAGGTTGAATACGCGCGCGGTGCGCTTGATGGTGTCGAGACCCACGCCCTTCTTCCAGATCGCGCAGTCGAGTGTCCGCTCCTCGATCAGCGATGCGTTATACGACTCGTCGTCGGGGTGCGGGTCGCGGCTCTCGCAGTAGATCGTCCAGGTCGGCGTCGTGCCGGCCTGCGATGCGACGACGAGATACGGATCCCTCGACGTGCGCGCTCCCGACTCGATGTAGAGATCGATGGCGCGTCCAGTATAGTGCAGACTCGTTCGGCTACGGCCAGGAGTGGCGGGCTCATGGAGATCGCGCAACGCGCCGCTCGAGGTGATCATGCCCCCCAGTGCGCGCACGCGCGCGCGCACCCGCTGGTACGACGGCGCGAGATCACCTCGCACGCGGAAATCGTGGAAGCCGTCTGGCTCGAGTCCGTCCGCGGGAACGTTGACCAGCGCGATGTGCGGCGCATCGGAGCCCGGAGCGGCCGCTCTCGCCACCTTGCGAGGAGAGCGTTTGGCGGAAGTCGGGCGGCGGGTTCGCGTACGTGGCATGGCTCCTCTGGACTCGACACGTGAGAGAGAGCATGATCGCCAACCGGCGAATCTTTGGCAAGCGTCCCGTGATCCATTCTTAAAGCCTTCTAATGCTCGCATCCTCTGGCGCTTTGCGCGGCGCGCGTGCTAGTTAGGGAATCGCCGACGCGGGCATCAGGTCACACCGTATCGCGGAGAATCCCGCCGATGTCACAGCGAATCCTGAGAACACGCAGTGGTCGCAAGCTCGTCGCCCGCCGCGACACGCTCGATTTCCGGGACCAGATGTACGTCCCTACGCTCGTCGAGGTCCCGCCCGAGAAGAAGCTCGAACTCTACGCGGAGCTGCACATCCCGATTCTCGACCAGGGCCAGGAAGGCGCTTGCACCGGATTCGGCCTCGCGACCGTCGCGAACTATCTCCTCTACACGCGCAGCGAGCAGCCGATTCGCCACCGCGTCAGCCCGTGGATGTTCTACGACCTCGCTCGCCGCTACGACGAATGGCCGGGCGAGCGCTACGAGGGCTCGAGCGCGCGGGGCGCCATGAAGGGATGGCACAAGCACGGCGTCTGCGCCGAACCGCTGTGGACAAAGCGAGGACCCGGAAAGCGCGACGACCCCTGGCTCGACGCCCTCGGCCGCCCGATCGGCGCGTACTGCCGCGTGAACCATCGTGATCTCGCCGCGATGCACAGCGCCATCACCGAGGTCGGGGTCCTCTACGCCACATCCGACGTCCACGCCGGATGGGACGACGTCGGCAAGGACGGGCTCATTCGCCGCGACAAGGAAATGCTCGGCGGCCACGCATTCGCGATCGTTGCGTACGACTCGGACGGCTTCTGGATTCAGAACTCGTGGGGCGACGACTGGGGCCGAAAGGGATTCGGCCATATCGGTTATGACGACTGGCTCGCCAACGCTACCGACGTTTGGGTCGCGCGGCTGGGCGTGCCGGTCCACCTGCAGGCGGCGGCGTCTCCGGCAACGGCGCACGCCAACGCGTCGCGCGGCGCTCGCGTGCGCGCGATTCACGAGCTGCGATCACACATCATCAGTCTGGGCAACGACGGCCAGCTGCGGCCCGGCGGCACGTACGGCACCGATGCGGCGGGGCTCGATCGAATCGTCAATCGCGAGATCCCGGCGGCGATGAAAGGCTGGCGCGCAAAACGAGTGCTGCTCTATGCGCACGGCGGACTGGTGGACGAGGAGTCCGCGGTTCAGAAGGTCGCCAACTATCGCTCGGCATTGCTCGAGCACGAGGTGTATCCGCTCTCATTCATCTGGAAGACGGATTACTTCTCGACGCTCACATACATCCTTCAGGACGCGCTCAGCAAGCGGCGCACAGAAGGGATCCTCGACGCGGCCAAGGACTTCATGTTCGACCGCCTCGACGACGCGCTCGAACCCGTCGCCCGGCTCGCGACGGGCAAGTCGTCGTGGGATCAAATGAAGCAGAACGCGATCGCCGCGGCCGCGCCGCCAACCAGGTCATGCCCGGACGGCGGTGGCGTGTATCAGTTCGTGCAGGCGCTCGACAAGCTCTTCACCCGGTATCCGAGCCTCGAGCTCCACATCGCCGGACACAGCGCGGGCTCGATCTTTCTCGGTGGACTGGTGCGACTGTTGCGAGCGCACGGGCGCGCAATCAAGACGTGCACGCTGTGGGCACCGGCCTGCACGATGGAGCTGTTCGAGGATGACTATCTGCCGGCCATCGAGCGCGCCGAGATCGAACGCTTCGTCCTGTACACGCTCACGGACCGGACCGAGCAGGATGACAACTGCGCGAACATCTATCACAAGTCCTTGCTCTACCTCGTGTCGAATGCGTTCGAGGAAAAGCAGCGCATCCCGATGATCCGCAACGACGGCACGCCGATCCTCGGCATGGAGAAGTTCGCCGCCAGGAGCAGCGCGCTGTCCGCGTTGTTCCGAAGCGAGCGTGCGGTGTGGATCAAAGCGCCCAATGACGAAGTCGAGGGCCGGCCTGGCGCGTCGGGCGCGAAGCATCACGGCGACTTCGACGACGACAAGCCGACGCTGCTGGCGCTGCTCAACAGACTCACCGGCATTCAGGTGCCACCCAAGACGCTCACGATGCGCGCGAGCAGCGAGGTGACGCGCGAGCGTCGCATGTTGCTCGACGGAATGGCGACGGGCGTGTAGCCCGTCGCTACCGTCTCGTGCGGAGAGATCAGGCCGGCGCGAATGGAATCAACATCGGGACGCGACGGGCGTAGGCGCTGTACGCCTCCTCACCGAGCTCGCTTCGGAGAAACGATTCCTCGAGGCGGGCTTTGAGGTAGAAACCGACGAGGAGCAACGCGACGCCAACGAGCGCGGCGGCGGTGCCGCGGAGGAGCGCGGTGGCGAGCATCGCGATCAGGATTCCCGTGTAGATCGGATGCCGCACGATGGCATACGGCCCCGTGTTCACGACATGGTGGTCGGCTTTGCGGGTGACCGTGGCAGACCAGAGACGGCCGAGGTGAACCCTCGCCCACCAGGTGAAGGCGAATCCGAGCGCGGCCACGCCAGCGAGCGTCCAGGCGAGCCAGGCACCGGCACCTAGCGCCACGACTTGCGGATTGTAGGAGGCCGGCCTGGCGATGAGCGCGGCCGCGCCGAGAAGCGTGACGACGCGGTACGGCGTCTCACGGCTCGCTCCCGGTTTTTTGATCGTGGGATCGCTCTTCCGCGCGGCCAGCTGCCATGAGACAATCCAGACAACCCATAGCGCGTAGATGACGGTTTGCGGCAACTCCGATCCCTCCGTTATTCGCTGTTGCAGCGGCTGACTGATCAACGCAGCTTGGTCTCCACTGACCTACTATCGAAGGGGTGGCCGGTGAAGTTTCATCATCAGAGGATGCGATACCTGGCCGTCGTCGCGCCGGTGCTCGCTTGCGGAACCGCCGCGCTCGCCCAAACGCCGGACCCCGCGATCCTCAACGCCATCCGCGGCATCCACGCGATCGACAACCATTCGCACCCGCCAGCGCTCGCGACCGCCGGAAAGCGAGACGAAGAGTTCGACGCGCTCCCCTGCGATCCGCTCGAGCCAACGTCACCGGCGCTGAGCTCGCGTCCCGACAACCCGCGCTTTCTCGCCGCCTGGAAGTCGCTCTACGGTTACCGATACGACGACGCGGACTCGGCGCATCTACGCGAGCTCTCGGCAGCCAAGGCGCGGGTCAAAACGGCGCAAGGCGACCACTACCCTGCCTGGGTGCTCGACCGACTCGGCATCGAGACTGAGCTGGCCAATCGCGTGGCGCCTGGGCGCGGGCTCGACGCACCGCGCTTTCGCTGGGTGCCTTTTGTCGACGCGCTGCTCTTCCCGCTCGACAACAGCGCGCTCGCCGCGTACACGCCCGATCGCAAAATCTTCTTTGCACGCGAAGATGCGCTGCTCGCACGGTACATGTCGGCCCTGGGCGTGAACGGGCGTCCCGCCACGCTCGACGCGTACCTGTCTGGCGTGGTGACGCCAACGCTGGAGCGACTCGAGCGCGAAGGCGCCGTCGCGGTGAAGTACGAAGCCGCGTATCTGCGATCGCTCGATTTCACGCGCGGCGATCGCAGCGCCGCCGAGTCGGTGTACGCGAAGCATGCGGCCGGTGGCGTTCCAGGTGCGTCGGCGTACCGGACGCTCCAGGACGTGATCTTTCATCACATCGCTGTGGAGTCGGGACGGCTCGGATTGCCGGTGCACATTCACACCGGGTACGGGTGCGGCGGCTACTTCGAGCTCGCGGGGGCGAATCCGTTGCTCCTCGAGCCGGTGCTCGACGACGCATCGCTTCGCAATACCAAGTTCGTGCTGCTGCACGGCGGCGCGGGGCCGTACTCCAAGGGAATCGCCGCGCTCCTCATGAAGCCGAACGTCTACACCGACTTCTCGGAGCAGACGTGGCTCCTCCCCACGCGCGAGCTCGCGGCCACACTCCGCTACTGGCTCGAGTGGTACCCGGAGAAGGTCTTGTTCGGTACCGACCTCTCGCCCGGAACCGCCACGATCGACTGGGAGGAGATCGGATGGCAGACCACGACCTCGGCGCGCGAGGCGCTGGCGATCGCCCTCACCGGAATGATGAATGATCGCGAGGTGACGCGAGCACACGCGATCGAGATCGCGCGAATGGTGCTTCGCGGCAACGCGCTGACGCTCTACGGTTGGCAGAATCGAATGACTCCGTGACATGGGGGATCCGAAACCAACGCGTACGCGGCCCGTAGTGTTTGATGCCGACCCAACACTTCGCTAGCATATGGTCATGGGTCCTTCTTCCCGCCGGTTCGTCGCCGGCCTCATCCGAATCGCTCTGGTCGTGCTCGCGATCGGCATTGCCGGCGCGTACGTCGGCCACCGCGCGCCCAGGCGCCACCAAATGCGCCTGCAGACCGACGCTCCGCCCCCAGAAGCGCTCGGTCCGGGTGACATGCGGATCTACAACTCCGACAGTTCGGTCGATCTGATTCTCCAGGGAAACAAGATCCTCGCGGGTTTGTCGCCCAAAACGATCGCGAAAGTGCAAGATGATCTGCGGCGCTCGGCGGAGAAGGACACCTCGGGACTGGGCGGGAGCATCGCGCAGATGGTCAAGAAAGAGGTGGCTGGCGCGATCGGCACCCACGCCGTGTTCCCGGTCGGGAACATTCGAGATATCCGGTACGAGGGCGAGCAGATCGTCGTCGATTGGAAGGACGGCGGCAAGTACGAGCTGTTCGGGAACACGAAGGTCGACGGCTCCAAGGTCTCAAACACGTTCTCGCGCGAGGACGCCGAGCGGTTCGTCGCGGCGGTGAAGGCACGGATGGCGCAGCCGTCGATTCCGCCAACGCCGGCGTCGCCCTCCCCGCCGCCACAGTAACCCAGGCGTTCGGCCCAACTGCCCAACCCGGTCGTGGCGGACGACGCGGCGTGAGTCGGACGAAATGTCCGGCTTGCCGCCGACACCGCGGTTCAAAACGGGATAGGTTTTCCAGACCTTCTACCGTGAATCGCGCCCATGACCCGCTTCGCCAACATCCTCGAGACAGTCGGCAATACGCCGTCCGTCAAAATCAACAAGCTGGCCCCCGCCGGCATCGACCTGTACGTGAAGGTCGAAGCGTTCAATCCACTCGGCTCGGTCAAGGACCGACTGGCCCTCGGCGTGATCGAGGATGCGGAGCGTCGCGGTGCGCTCAAGCCGGGGCAGACCGTGATCGAAGCGACGAGCGGCAATACGGGCATCGGTCTCGCCATGGTGTGCGCGGCGAAAGGCTACCCTCTCGTGGTGACGATGGCCGAGTCGTTCAGCGTCGAGCGCCGGCGGTTGATGCGCTTCCTCGGCGCCAAGGTCGTGATCACGCCGGCTCCCGCGGGTGGAACCGGCATGGTTCAGAAGGCGATCGAGCTCGCCGAAGCACATGGATGGTTCCTTACACGCCAATTCGAGAACGAGGCGAACGCCGACATGCATTCGCGGACGACGGCGAAGGAAATCCTTGCCGACTTCGAGGGTAAGCAGCTCGACTATTGGGTGACGGGATTCGGCACCGGCGGTACGCTCAAAGGCGTCGGGCGCGTGCTCAAGAAGGAGCGCCCCGAGACCAAGATCGTACTCGCCGAGCCGGCCGACGCGCCGATGGTCACGAGCGGCACGAAGCAGGATCAAAAGCCCGACGGCTCGCCGGCGTCACGGCATCCCTCGTGGAAGCCGCATCCGATTCAAGGCTGGAGCCCCGACTTCATCCCCAAACTCACCGGTGACGCAGTCGGATACGTCGACCGCGTGATCACGGTCGCGGGCGCCGACGCCATGCGTGCGAGCCGTGAGCTCGCACAGAAGGAAGGAATCCTCGTCGGCACGTCGTCGGGCGCCACATTCACTGCCGCGCTCGAAGTGGCGAAGAGCGCCCCAAAGGGCACGACGATCCTGTGCATGCTGCCCGACACGGGCGAGCGCTATCTCAGCACACCGCTGTTTGGTGAGATTCCGGCCGACATGACGGAAGACGAGCGCTCGATTACGAGGTCGACTCCATTGTTCGCCGACTCGCCGCTCGCAGGCGCGGCTCCGGTGCGGTGAGCAAGCCTCCGAGCCGCCGAGCCGGCGAGCCGCTTGGAAAGGTCGGGTGGTTGGAACGCGGATTGACGCGGACGAAACGGATCTGACGGACCGCTCCGCGCGGCGCGAGAACGACGGCGCCCAACGGGCCGGGATTTTTGTGGTAGAGCCGCTCGGGACGCTACCGGTAGCGTCCCGAGCGTTTATCCCAAAGAAATGTTCGTCCGGGCTCGTCGCGAGCGGCCCTCACCTTCCACCCGAAGCATCCGCGCGATTCCGTCGCGGTCCGCGTGAATCCGCGTTCACAACCACCCGAAGCATCCACGCATCGCCGCAGGCCGGGATGCACACGGAGCGCTCGCCTAGCCGGCGCGGCATTGAGTAGTCAAGTCGGCCTGGTCGCGAACAAGTCCTCACTGGATTCCAAACCCCCACTCCGCAAATCGGCAATCGACGTGCACCCGAGCAGTCCCAGCGTGAGATCCATCTCGGCGATGATGTTCTCGAGCACCTCGCGAACGCCGACTTCGCCGGCGATGGCGAGGCCATAGACATACGGCCGCCCGATGCACACGGCGTCGGCGCCCAGCGAGAGTGCGACCAGGGCGTCGGCGCCGGTGCGGATGCCGCTGTCGAAGAGCACGGGAGCCCGACCGCCGATGGCGCCGACGATCGGCGCCAGTGCGTCGAGCGCGGCGATCGAGTGATCGACTTGCCGCCCGCCGTGATTCGACACGATCACACCGTCCATTCCGGCGTCGAGCGCGCGGCAAGCGTCTTCGGGGTGGAGCACGCCCTTGAGGAGAATCGGCAGCCTGGTCATGCCGCGCAGCGTCGCCAGGTCCTTCCACTCGAGCGACGGTCGCGAGTACGTGGCGACGAACCGCTGAATCGCGGCGCGCGCTTCCCCGCTCCACAGCGCGCGCAACGGGTTTCCTGGAAAGCGCCGTGCCGCGCCCAACAGCGCGCCGATGCTCGACAACGTCACCGCGGCCCGTGCGGCCGGCGCCCCGTCGAGCGGCTCGCCGAGCGACGCGCGAAAGACTGGATCGCTCGTGTACTGGGCGATGCCCTTGCCGGCGAGGAACGGCAGCGCGCCGAGGTCGAGGTCGCGCGGACGCCATCCCAACATGGTGGTATCGAGCGTGAGCACGATCGCGTCGCAGCCGCAGGCTTCGGCGCGGCGCACGAAGCTCTCGATGAGTGCGTCGGACCTGCTCCAGTACAACTGGAACCAGCGCGGCGCCGCGCCCATGGCGGCGGCGCAGGTCTCCATGGGCACGGAGGCCTGATTCGAGAAGATCATCGGCACGCCGAGCGACGCGGATGCGCGCGCGGCCGCGACATCGGCGTCGGGGTGCGCCATTTCGAGCACGCCTACTGGCGCGACGAGCACCGGCGCCGGAAGAGGGTGGCCGAAGAGGCTCGTCGATAGATCGCGCACCTCGACATTTCGGAGCACACGCGGCGTCAGATGCCGCCGTTCGAACGCCTCGCGGTTCGCGCGCATCGTCGCCTCGCTGCCGGCGCCGCCGGCGACGTACGCGAACGCCTCGGGCGACATGACGTCGCGTGCTCTCGCCTCGAGAGCAATTGGATCGACGGGCACGCTTGGACGCCGACCCGCCAGACCACGCAGGTAGATCATCGTCTGGCGAAGCCGTCCAACTTCCGGTGTCGGCATTCGTGTTCAGCGCACGCGATGCGAAGCGAGGAACTCGCGCAATGCGGTCTTCAGCTCCGGCCGATTCAGAATCCCGCGCTCTCCGGCGTGCGTCGCTCCGTCGAGCACGATCACCCGGACGTCCGCGCGCATCGCGGCAAGCGAGTCGAGACTACGCTTCATTACATCGGCGCTGCCGACGATCCCGAGCGTCGGCACCGTAACGCGCGCCGCGGCCGCGGGATCGACCACTTGCTCCGAGCGAGAGCGCATGAACGCCGCTGTGGCAAACCGATCGCGGGTGCTGTCGGCGAAGCAGTCTTTCGATAGCTGCGCGATCCGCTCATCGCTCGGTTTTGGCGCGTCCGTCGGCGCCAGCGCGATGATCAAGCTGCGGCTCACACACTCGGCTTCGACCTCGCGCGCCTGCGCCTCGAGCTCGCGCTCCGCGTCTGGTGACACGCCGAACCTCCCGCCGGCAGCGATGAGGGTGGCGCTGAGAATACGGTCCGGATACAGCGTGAGAAGCTGCGAGATGAGCATTCCGCCCAACGAGTACCCGGCGACGTGCGCCCGCTGAATCGACAGATGATCGAGGAGCCTCACGACGTCGAGTACCATCTCCCGCCCGTACTTTTTTGGATCGTGCGGCTTGTCGCTCTTCCCGTGACCGCGCATGTCGAACGCGATCACGCGGTGATCCTGCGCCAGCGCCTGGAGAATGCCCGTGCTCGTCCACGTTCCGACGCTTCCGCCCAGGCCGTGCAGCAGGACGACCGGCTCGCCTTTCCCCTGTTCGACGTAATGAATCCTCACGCCGTCGGCGTCGAAGTACTTGTCCTGCGCAACGCCAAGGCTCGGCGCGGCGACGAGCAGGGCAGCGCCGATCCAGGACCGCACGTCATACATGTGAGCCTCCCCGTTGCGCTCTAAAATGGCAATGGATGGTCGCGAGTCCAGCCGGCGGTCGGTGGCGGCCTGTTCTGGGACACTTTACAATTTACGGAAGCAGCGGCATCCGACTCACATCGAAGCCGCGACGGTCATTCACTCACGATCGCGAGGATGTTGCCGTCGGGATCCTTGAACCAGGCTGCCTTCGATTTTCCAATGACGTGAACATCTCCCTGCAGCTTGACGCCGGGGAAATCATAGTGCTCGAACGTGATCCCCCTGCTCTTCAGCTCCTTGACGGTGCCTTCGACATCCTTGACGGTCCACGTGGCGGCTGTCGCCTTGTTCGTGCCGGCGTACTCCGACGGATACACGATCATCTTCGTGGATCCGGTCTTCAATACGAGGACGGTCGGCTCCGGGCCGGGCAATGCCTTGAGACCCAGTTTCCCTTCGTAGAACCGTTTGGCCCGGTCGATGTCCACCACCGCCAGGGTGGCGTGCGCTTCGATGCTGTCCAGCATGCATCCTCCAAAGTTCGGTCCCGCCTGATAGCTTAGCGCAAAGCCGAGCCGACGTAAGACGCGGCGCGATTGTCACCCGATTCGAGATCCCTCACCACGTGCCTAAATTCGCCCTCCTCGTCCTGATCGCGAGCAGCACGACGCTCTCCGCGCAAACGCGCCAATTCACGGTCGTCGAGACGACCATCGCCGACATGCGACGCGCGCTCGAGCAAAAGCGCACGACGTCGCACGAGATCGTGCGACAGTCGCTGGAGCGCATCGCACTCTACGAGGACAAGCTGCACGCGGTGATCACGGTGAACCCCCACGCGCTCGCCATTGCCGACTCGCTCGACCGATTGCGCGCGCAGGGTCGCATTCTCGGACCGCTGCACGGGATTCCCGTCGCACTCAAGGACAACATCCACACGGCGGACATGCCTACCACGGGCGGAGCGGCGGCCTTCGCCGATCTCGTGCCGCCCTATGAGGCAACGCTCACGAAGAACCTGGAGGCGGCGGGGGCGATCATTCTCGCCAAGACGCAGCTCACCGAGCTCGCCAACTGGGTCGCGAGCGGCATGCCGGGGAACTACAACGGCCTCAATGGCTACGGGATGAACCCCTGGGACCCGCGCCGCGACCCGCGCGAGCCGTTCTTCGACGGTCGCCCGGTACTGACCACCGGCGGCTCGAGCTCGGGCGTCGGCACCAACGTGAGCTTCTGGGCGGCGAACGTCGGCACCGAGACGTCGGGCTCGATCCTCAGTCCGTCGAATCAGAACTTTCTTGTCGGCATCAAGCCCACCGTTGGTCGCGTGAGCCGGTACGGCGTCATCCCGATCACGGCTGATCAGGACACGCCAGGGCCGATGGCGCGCACGGTGTCGGATGCCGCGATCATGCTCGGCGCGCTCGAGGGTGCATCGCCCGATCCCAACGATGCCGCGACCCGCAAGTGCCCGCCGCCCGCGGGGCGCGACTACACGAGATTCCTCAATCCCAGTGGCCTCAAGGGCGCCCGCATCGGCATCCCGCGCACGTTCTACTACGACCGCAGCTCCGCTGGCAGCACGGCTCCGCGCGGCGGGTTGAGCGACCCGCAGCGCAAGCTCATGGACGACGTGATCGCCACGCTCAAACAACAAGGCGCGCTCATCGTGGATCCCGCGGACATTCCGAGCGTCACCGACACGAGCGCGGCGAACAACATCCTCAACTGGAACCCCTGCAGTGGCCTCGACGACGCCAAAGGCCAGGACGCCGATTGCTCGATCGTGTTCAAGTACGGCATGAAGCGCGACTTCAATGCGTGGCTCAAATCGCTCGGCGACAAGGCGCCGGTGAAGACGCTCACCGAGCTCCGGGAGTGGAACATCGCGCATCAGCGGGCCGGCGCGATCAAGTACGGCCAGGCGCAGCTGGACATCTCCGACGAGATGAACCTGCAGGCCGACCGCGAGCGCTACGACGCCGATCGCCGGAAGGACATCGCCTTGTCGGCCACGAACGGCATCGATGCCGCGCTCAAGGCGCATCAGCTCGACGCGCTCCTGTTCCCAGGCGTCAGCAGCGCGGGCATCGCCGCGAAGCCCGGCTATCCGACGGTGACGGTACCGTACGGGTTCGTGTCCGTGCCGCAGGGCACGGGCGCGGCCGCGTTTCCGGCGGGATTCGAGCCCAGGCCCGCGCCGTTCAACGTGAGCTTTACGGGTACGGCGTGCAGCGAGCCGAAGCTGATTCAGCTCGCGTACGCGTTCGAGCAGGCGACGAAGAAGCGGACGCCGCCGCCGCTGTTTCCCTGAGCGTCGTCTAATTGGGGTCAGACTCGATGTAGACATGTCTAACTCGAGTCTGACCCCAATTAGGGATTGCTTGCGAACGTCACTCGACCTTGATCGGCACACGCACGAGCAGCGCGCCGCCCAGACCCGGCGCGCGCACTTCGATGCGCAGTATTCCTGGACGCACGGCCGTGTACTCGAAGTCGTAGGTCTCGCCCATGCTGATGATCTGACGCGCCGGCCGCGGCGCTCGCGCGCGTTCGGGCAGATCGGCCCCGTCTTTGGCGACGGGTTTCCAGCGGACGACCGCGGTATCGTTCAAGCTCTGGAACACACTATCGTGCCGCGTCGTGAGCGTCACCGTCGCGTTGGCGGCGAACGACGGGAGGCCCATGAATCGCAACCGTTCCGGACGACCAACGTGGAACACGACGGTGTCGGGATTCAACTGCCCGTTCACTTCCAGCGGACCGGGAAGGTTGGGCCGAGCTCGCCATCCCTTCAGCAAAAACTCATGGTCGTCGTCTCGTGCAGCCTCCGGGCGGTCGCGCACGATCATGGCGCCAACGAGGCCCGCGGGCTGTTGCCGGGTATCGTTGACGTGCGAGTGGTACATGAACGTCCCGGAGCGAGGCGGCGTAAACAGCGCGACGAACGAATCGCCCGGCGCGATTGCCGGCGAGAGATGTTCGGGCGTGCCGCTCCATCCGGCGACGCCGTCGTTGTAACTCTCCAGCTCCATGCCGTGCCAATGCACGCTCGTGGGCTCGCCAATCGCATTCACGACCGTGATGCGCACCGGCTCGTTGCGCGTGAGGTACAGGGTTGGGCTCATCCCGCGCGCCTCGATGCGTCGTTGCCCGTCCTCGAGCACGAACCGCATCGACGGCGCGGAGTCGGGGAATCCCGCGTCGCGCACAGCGGTGAGCCTGAGGTGCCGATAGGAGGACTGCGCGACAACCCGTTCGTCGCCGCGAGGCTTCACCTGAATGCCCATCGCCAGGCCGTTCATGCCGCTCAGCGCGTGGTTTTCGTGATCGACGCCGTCGGCGGCGCCCGCCTGAGGTATCAGGTGAAACGCGAAGTGACAGTGAAAGAGCCAATTCCCCGGTCGCTCGGGCACCCACGTCATCGACATCGCGCTGAAGGGCTCCATGCGCTCGGTCACCACTCGGCGATCGGGGATGTTCTGTCCGTTGGCAGCCGCGAATCTGCCTTCGAACTTGTTGACGGTGTAGTAGAACCCATGCAGATGCATCGGGTGTACGTCGAACGTGCCGTTGATGACGCGCCAGCGCAGCGTGTCCCCGACCGTCGTGAAGATGCGCTCCGTGTGTGGCCACGAGCGCCCATTGATCGTGAATGCAAAGTGACCTGCCCTCGAGGGGATGAGGTTCTCCGACGCCGCCGCGGCCACGAGCGCCGAATCCGGAACCATAAGTATCATGAAGATCCGGTCGCGCGACGACCGGGGCAGCCCTGCGCTGTCGACGACGAACGCGCCGGCCATTGCCCCGGCCACCCGCATCTGGGCGGCCGACCGCGTGCCATCCGTCGCTCGGTAGATGAAGTTCCCCGGTCTGCTGGGTCGCGCGCGGATCTCGCGCGTCGCACCCGACGCAACGACCACGGAATCATCCGTGACGATCGAGGTCGGCACGAAGAACGTGATCGGTCGCGTGAGCGAATTGTGAACGCGGAAGCGCACCTCGGTGCCGGCTGGTACTCGTACCAGCGGACCCGGAACCGTCGGCCCCCGTCCGCGCTCGGCGAACGCATCGGCTACCTTGACCGACGGCGCGCCGCCCTCGCGATGCCAGCGCGCGGTCACCGCCTCCAGGTCGATCGTGAGTACGCCCTCGCGCACCGCACCGGCTGGCGCCGTGTTCGGGTTCGGCGACAAGACCGGCAACGCAATGGGCCGAACACGCGGTGCGGCGGCGTATGAAATCGTCGACGCGAGAACGAGCGAACGGACGACGCGCATGGGCTGCTCCGGTCCGTATGAGAGATGACCGAATCTGCGCGCCGTCGAACCTGCCCGAAAGGGCGCGAGCGACCAGAGCATTGGCCGGTGACCGGGCGCAACGCTCCGGTCGCTCGCGCGCGTCCTGGGGCGGCTCGGCTACTTGGAGTGCTACTTGGAGTGCACCGCGAACACCGCGCCCTGTGGATCCCTGAGGATCGCAACGCGATCGCCGCCCGGAACTTCCATTGGGCCAACCATCGGCGTGGCGCCCAGCTTCTTCGCCCGCTCGGCCGCCGCGTCCGCGCTGTCGGCCACGCGGATGTAGTGGAGCCAGTACGTGCCCGGCGCTTCCGGCGTCTTTTGCATCATGCCGCCGTAGGTGAACTCGCCGCGACCATACAGGTAGTAGATGCCCATCGGCCCCATGTCGAACTCGCTCTTCTTCTCCCAACCGAAAAGCGCTTCGTAGAACTTGATGGCGCCGGCCTGGTCACTCGTCGTCAGCTCGTGCCAAGAGAACTCTCGTGGGGCGGGCTCGGTCTCCGGTCGGAGCGGCATCTCACTCGTGAGTACGGCAAAGACCCCGCCCTGCGGGTCCTGTAACACGGCGAACCGACCGGCCCCGGCGATCGTCTGTGCCGGCGCGAGCACCTTGCCGCCAAGCTTGGTCGCCTGTTCAATCGTCTCGTCGACATTCGGGACTTCGATGTATGCGAGCCAGCTCGGTGGCGCGCCCATCGCGACAGCTTCCGCCGGGTTGGCCATCAGGCCACCAATCGGCGTGTCCCCGGACATGAGCAGCGTGTAGTCCATGCCGACGACGTCCGAGTTTTTCGTCGTCCATCCGACGACGTTTTCATAGAACGCTCTTGCCGCGGCAGTGTCGGACGTCATCAGCTCGTGCCAGCTGTATCGGCCGCGTGTTCCAGTGGCCGGAATTCCGGTCGCTGGGGTTGCAGTAGTCGCCATGGTTCCTCCTTCTGGTGGATCGTGGGTCGAAACCGCGGGGGACACAAGGTGAGGCGACGAGGCGCGCCGGGCAACGGGGTTTGCAGAACCAATGCAAGTGGATTCTCCCGATTGCCTCGCGGCGGCTCAGTGCGGCTCGTAATTTCAATTCGGTGGGCCCACAACGACCTCACGCTCCGCCACGTCTTCGACCTCCTTCCAACCAATGCTCGTTTTCGTCACGCGAAGCTCCGCCCTTCTCTCGCGCGCGCTTCTCTTCGCCTGCGTCACAGCCTTCCCGGCCCTCGCGCAGTCCAGGGTAATCGAAGAGCACCGCCAGTCCTCGACCATCGACCCACGTCTCTACGCCGGACTCAGCTGGCGGAACCTCGGACCCTTCCGCGCCGGACGGGTCGCGGCGGTTTCAGCGCCGGTGGGCGGAGGCGGCGTGTTCTACATCGGTCTCCCAGCGGGTGGCGTGTGGAAGACGACGAGCGCCGGCCAGACCTGGTACCCGATCTTCGACGACGTCAAAGAAATCTCATCGATCGGATCGATCGAAGTCGCGCCCTCCGATCCGAACGTGATCTACGTCGGTGGGGGTGACATCATCACCGGCGGCGGCGTCAACGAAGGCAATGGCGTCTACAAATCGACCGATGCCGGAAAGACCTGGCGCCACCTCGGCCTCGACGCCACGAAGCAGATACCGACGATGCTCGTCGACCCCAAGGATCCGAACATCGTCCTGATCGGCGCTCAGGGAAACGCACACGCCAAGAGCAGAGACCGCGGCGTGTTCCGCAGTACCGACGGTGGGGTTACATGGACGCAGACGCTGTTCGTGGACGACAGCACCGGTCTCCAGAAGTTGGCGCGCGCTTTCGACACACCGTCGGTCATCTTCGCCACGACCGTAGCGCACTATACGCCACCTCCGCCCCCAGGTCCGCCGCAGCCAGCGGCATTCGGCGGCGGGCGCGGCGGCCAGCAGACCGGCCCGACGAGCACGAAGCTCTTCAAGTCGACTGACGGCGGGGTGACGTTCAAGGAGATCACCGGCGGCGGACTGCCGGTGCGGCTCACCGGCAAGATGTGGGTCGCTGTCGCCAACAACACCAACGCGCAACGCGTGTACGTGATCGGCGACTGGGGGCTGTACCGCAGCGACGACGGCGGCGCGACCTGGCGGCAGATGGCAGCCGACGACCCGAGAATTCGGAACGGGCAGGGCGGCTACAACTGCGGCGTGTACGTCGATCCGCAGAATCCCGACCTCGTCTACACGCTCAACACGGCGAGCTACGTCTCGCGCGACGGCGGCAAATCGTTCACCGGGTTCAAGGGCGCGCCGGGTGGCGACGACCCGCAGCAGATGTGGATCGATCCCACGAATGGCCAGCGGATCCTGTTTGGCTACGACCAGGGCGCGATCGTCTCGCTCGACGGCGGCACGACTTGGAGCTCGTGGTACAACCAATCGACCGAGCAGATCTACCACCTCGCCACCGACAACTCGTTCCCGTACTGGGTGTACGGCACGCAGCAGGATGCGGGCGCGATTCGCACGCGCATCCGCGGCAACCTGGGCGCGATCACGCCGCTCGACTGGAATCCCGTTCCGGGATGGGAGTGGGGAACGATCGTTCCCGACCCGCTCGATCCGAACACCGTGTACGCGAGTGGCAGCGGCATCGTGAGGATCACCTACCCGAGCGAGCAGTGGATCAACATCAGCCCCGCCGTCGATGCGTCGCGACGCCTGCGCACGACGAGCGACCAGCCGATCCGGTTCGCGCCATGGAACCAGCACATGCTCGTCGCCGGATTCCAGTCGGTGTGGTCGACGACGGATGGTGGCGGCCACTGGACGCAGCTGAGCCCGGACCTGACGATTCGAAGCGATGCGCCCGCTCCGCCCGCCGGTGGCCCCGGCGTGCCAGGCGGCAACTCGGCCATCCAATCGATGTCGCTGTCCAGCGTGACGCCGGGTTTGATCTGGGTGGGCACGAACAACGGCTTGATCAAGGTGACGCGCGACGGCGGCAAGACGTGGAGCGACGCGAGCGTCCCGGGGATCCCGCGCGTCGAGCGCGCGGAGGTGTTCTCGGTCGAGGCATCGCGGTTCGACGCGGCCGAGGCGTACGTGGTGCTCGATCTGTTCCGCGTGGGCGATTACACGCCGTACGTCTATCGCACGCGTGACTACGGCAAGA
>DATJHY010000112.1:0-7692 GCA_035493635.1 Gemmatimonadaceae bacterium
CGTACGTCGCGGTGAAGCGATTCCTGCTCGACGACAAGGCGCCGTACATCTATCGCACCCACGACTTCGGCAGGACGTGGACGAAGATCGTGAACGGCATTCGCGGCGACGACTTCGTGCACGCGGTCCGCGAGGATCCGATGCGCAAGGGGCTGCTCTACGCGGCGTCACAGCACGGCATCTACATCTCGTACGACGACGGTGACCACTGGGACTCGCTCAATCTCAACCTCGCCGACATTCCGGTGTGGGATCTGATCGTCACCGACAAGGACCTCGCGATCTCGACGCACGGGCGGGGCTTCTACATCCTCGACAACATCGAGCCGCTGCGTCAGTACAACGCGTCGGCGATGGCGAACGCGAATCCGATTCTGTACAAGCCGGCGCCCGCCATCCGCGGATCGTCGCCGGCGGCGATTCAGTATGTGCTCAAGCAACCGGCGCAGCGCGTGCGCATCGAGATCCTCGACGGCAAAGGCCAGGTGATCCGCAGCTATCCGGATACGACGAACGCCGGCGGACGCGGTGGTCGCGGGGGTGGGGGTGGCGCCGGGGCTGACTCCGCGGCTGGCGGGGGCGGTGGTGGCGGCGGACGCGGGCGCGGAGGGTTCGGCAATGCCGCGCCGGGTCGCACGGTGGGGCTCAACAGCTTCAGCTGGGATCTCCAGTACGCGCCGGCGGTGACGTTCCCGGGCATGATCCTGTGGGGCGGCTCGACGAACGGTCCGACTGCTCCGCCGGGCACGTACACCGTGCGACTCACGGCCGACGGCAAGACACTCACGCAGCCGATCGTCGTGAAACACAACCCATGGCATTCGGCGACGGACGCGGATCTTCAGGCGCAGTTCGCGCTCGCCATCCAGCTTCGCGACAAGGTGAGCGAGGCGAATAACGCCGTGATCCAGATCCGCGACGTGAAGCGGCAGGTCGCCGATCGCTTGACCAAGTCACAGGACGCGCAGCTCAAGTCGGCGGGCGATCGACTGACGACCGACCTGACCGCCGTGGAGCAGGAGATTTATCAGGTCAAGAACCAGAGCGGGCAGGATCCGCTCAACTTCCCGATCAAGCTCAACAACCGGATCGCCTCGCTGCTCGGCATCGTGTCACGGGCCGACGACAAGCCGATCGCGGCGGCGTACCCGATCTTCACAGATCTCAAAACCGAGCTCAAGGTGCAGACGGATCGACTGCAGCAGGTATTCAAGACCGAGCTGCCGGCGTTCAACGAGCAGGCTAAGAAGCTCGGGCTCGAGGTGGTGACGGTCGGGAAGCCGGTCGTGTTCTAGGGAAAAGGCGGACGGCTGAGTGCATCGCGAAGGCTGGTGAATCGCGCCGGTCAGGGAGGGCATAGGTCTGAGATTCTGAGTGCGGGAGCTGCGAGGTACCCACCTTAACAGCCACGACTGCCGCAGTTTTCAGGTCGCAGTCCGCAGCGCACGGATGCCACCTCGGCCCGTGTCTCGCGTCTCCCGCACTCACGATCTCACCGCCTAAGCACTCCCTGACCGGCGCGACACACTTGCCTTTCGAAGATTCTCATTTAAAACCCGCCCCAACCGACGTCTATAACCGCAAGCGGTACCCCTCCACCAACTCCGTCCCCGGCGGTTGAAAATCCGTGTCGGGCGTCCGTTCGAACCCCATCGACGCGTAGAGCGCCATCGCCGCGCCAAGGCTGCGCGACGTGTGAAGGCCGAGCGCCGTCGCGCCGGATGCGCGCGCGCGCCGGATGCACTCCTCCATGAGCGCACGCGCGACGCCGCGGCCTCGAGCGTCCGGCGCCACCGCAACGAGTCGCACCTCCGGATAGCCCACGACGCGTGTGCCGTCACCGTAGGCGTCGATGTGTGGCGGATAGAGCGTCACGGTCCCGATCAGCGTCGTGCCCTCCGCGGCCACGATGCACTCCGATGGCACGTCGGCGTCGAGCGCCGATCGGACCGCGCCATCGAGCTCCGCCCAGGAGTTGGCGTCCATGATCGTCTCGAATTCGGCGTAGGCGCGGAGCGTCAATTCGCGCACCGCGGCGCGCTCCTCGGGCCGCGCGTCGCGGACGACGAAGGTGCGCGCGGTCGACTTGGGTTCCGGTTTGCTGCCGATGGTCATCGTCTCGATGGTCACGGTGTCGAATCAGCCGTATCATAACTGACGTATGCACCCTTTGCTTCCGCTCGCGGCGGCCGTTTCGCTCGGCGCCGACTCGACCGCCTTTCTCCGCGTGAATCAGGTGGGCTATCTGCCGGACGCGCCCAAAGTCGGAGTGCTCTGTGCACTCGGCGATGCGCCGGCAACTCGTTACACGCGATTCGTCGTGCGCGACGATGCGGGTCGCACGGTGTTCGGTCCGCGGCGCGTGCGACCCGATGCCCCGTTCGGCCCCTGTCGCCGAACGTGGCGGCTCGATTTCAGCGCACTGCGCCGCGCCGGTACGTACACCATCGATGCGGCCGGTCTGACCGCGCGCGTGCGCATCGGTCCACGCGTCTTCGCCGGCGCCGCCGACACGCTGTTGCAGTACATGCGCGAGCAGCGCTCGGGATTCAATCCCCTCTTCCGGGATTCGCTGCACCGGTTCGACGGATACGTCATCGACGACACTGGCGGCGTGGTGAAGTTTCTCCCGGCCAGCGGCGGATGGGCCGACGCGTCGGACTACCTGCAGTACGTCGCCACCTCGGCCACGGCAACGTTCCATATGCTGATGGCGTTTCGCGACCATCCATCCGCGTTTCAAGACGTCGTGCTCGCCGACGGACTCACCGGCGCCAATGGCGTGCCCGACGTACTGGACGAGGCGCGGCACGGCATCGAATGGCTCCTGCGAATGTTCCCAAGCGACTCGGAGCTGTACAACCAGCTCGCCGACGATCGCGATCATCTGTTCTTCGATCTGCCGACGACGGACTCGTCGGACTACGGCTGGGGCAAAGGCAAGCAGCGCCCGATTTATCCCTGCACGGGACGTCCGCAGGGAATCTTCCAGAACAAGAATCGCTCGACGGGACTCGCATCGACGGCCGGCAAGTTCGCGTCGGCGTTCGCGCTGGCCGCTCGTGTGCTCGGCGCCCGACACGACTCGCTCGCGCCGCTGCTCCGACACAAAGCAATCGCCGCCTACCAGCTCGGCGTGCAGCATCCCGGCGTGTGCCAAACCGCGCCTGGGCGGTCGCCCTACTTCTACGAGGAAGAGAACTGGGTCGACGACATGGAGCTGGCGGCGGCGGAGCTGTTTCAGCTCACGCGCGACAGCGCGTATCTCCGGGACGCGTCCACCTATGCGGCCCGTGAGCCCGTCACGCCGTGGCTCGGCGCCGACACGGCGCGACACTACCAATGGTATCCGTGGTATAACGCCGGCCACTACTCGCTGTGGCGATCGTCCGCGCCCGCCGCCCGCGCGCGCACCGCGGAGTACTATCGCCGCGGTCTCGATGCCGTCGTGCGCCGATCCGCCAACGGCTTTCGCGTGGGGATACCGTTCATTTGGTGCTCCAACGACCTCATGGTCTCGTTCGCGACGCAGGCCGTGCTGTATCGGCGGATGACGGGCGACAGCCGCTTTAGAGAATACGAACAAGCGGCGATCGACTGGCTGTTCGGCACGAATCCGTGGGGCATGTCGATGGTCGTCGGCTATCCGCGCGACGGACGCTGGCCGCGCGATCCGCACTCGGCGATCGCCCCCAGACTCGGCGCCGAAGCGCTGACCGGCGGATTGGTCGACGGGCCGGTGTACCGGTCGATCTTCGGCAACCTTCGCGGGATCGCCCTCCACCACGACGATGCCCTGGCGCCGTTCAACACCGGTTTCATCGTTTACCACGACGACATCGGCGACTACTCGACCAACGAGCCGATCATGGACGGGACGGCGAACCTCGTCTACCTGATGTCCGCCCTCGGCAGGAATAAAGGGTCAGAGTCGAAATAATTGGATTCGGGTCAGTATCGAAACCGCAATTCGACTCTGACCCTTTATTCGCTTTTTTCGCTCTTACGGCCTTTTCGACGCGTCGGCTGTGTCGGGCGGAATCGTATCCGGCCGTACACTGTCCCGGCGGGCAGCGCTGTCGCTCCGGATGCTGTCCCGGCGCGTCGTGCTGTCGGCGAGCGGGGCGCCCGCTTTCCGCCCTGCCTTTGTCACCTGCCCGCCCGACGATTGCGTGAGGAATCCACCACGCGGAGGCCGCCCCGAGTCGAGCACGGGCGCGGTCGGCACCACTCGCGTGCCGCCGACCGAGAGGGCGGCGGCGCGACGGTGAGTCTGGCGTGAGACGTTGACGCCGAGTGCGATCAGCAGCACCAGAACCACGACGGTCACGATGGGCCCGAGCCACTGCATCACGCTCGCGCGCGTGCCGGTCGTCCCGGCCGTCGCGTCGAGCTTCGCGGGTTCTGCCGCGGAGGCATCCCCATCCCACGAGCCTCCAGCCACCGGCGTCATCGAGTTCGGCCGGCTGCGGACTCTGACCGATGCACCCAGGGCGATCGCTTCGTCACGCAGTCGAACGAGCTCGGACCGCTGTGATTCGAGATTGGCCAATCGGAGCTCGAGCGTCGCGCGCTGGCGATCGAGCTCGGCGCGTACCTCGGCGAGCCGTTCCTGGCGCTCCCGGATCGCCGTTTCCATCTGAGCCCGCTCGATCTCGATCGACGCGCGCTCGTCTCGCGCGAATCGCGCGAACTCCTGTCGTTCCTTGTCCAGCACCGCAATCCGCTCGGCCACCTGGTGCTCCAACTCGATCTTGTGCGCCTCGTACTTCTGGATCTCGTTTTCGCGCCACTCGATGTACTCGTCCTTGCTGGCGGTAAGCTCCACCTCGGCTTGCTTGAGGACGTCGCCCGCCGCCACGATCCCAATGAAGTGGCCAACGTCGGGTCCTTCCGCATCGTCGCGCAATCGAACCAGCTTCTCGGTCTCGTCGACGATGCGCGTGGCGAGATTCGGGCAGAGCTGAGCCAGCGACGCGCCGCCAGCCTGTTCGGGACGAGTGCCGCTCAGCAGCGTCCAAGCCAGGCGCCCGATCGTGCGCGCGTCGGCCGCCTCGCCGGGCACACCGGTGATCGGAATTGGCGTTGGGTCGAGCGAGACGAACAGCCGATTCGTGTCGCGCTCGAGGATGATGGAATCGGGAGTCACGCCGCGATGCACCACGCTGTTGGCGCGCGCCCAGGCGATCACCGCGTACACGTCCTCGAGCAGGCTGGCGATGCGAGGATTGGTGAGCCGCTCATCGCGGTCGATCATCTCCTGCATCGTCGTGCCGTAAATCCGCTCGTTCACGACAGCGAACGCCTCGGTGCCGAGCCATCGCCCGTCGAGGACGCGCGCCATGTGCGGGTGGGAGAGCGTCCTCAACAGCTGCACGTCGGAGGCGAGGTGCGCCAGCGCGTTATTGCCGCCAGTCTCCGACGAGCGGACGACCCGCACGATGACCTCGTCGCGACTCTCGCGACGCCGGGCGAAGTACAGCTTGCCGCCCCGCAGCTCACCGATGATCTCGTATGAGCCAGCGAGCGGGCCCCAGCCAACAGCCTCACGGTCGACGTTCAATTTGGCAGCTTCCAACGCAACACCTGCGGGATCGCGGATTTGAAGCAGCGGAAATGCGGAATCTATGCCGCGCGGGTCAGCGTTGGACGCCGTCGCCGGCCTTGAAGAAGCCTGGAAGCGAAACGGGCGATCTTCCAACCGCACGCGCCTCACCACGAATCACCCGCGCCGCGGCACGCTCCAGATCGTCAGTTACACCATACGTAACGAGATAGCTCCCGACATTTGGAAGTTGTCGAATCAGGTACGGATTTCCAAATGCGGTTACGACCACCGGCTTTCGTTGCGCCAGCGAGTCCAGCCACGCGGCGACCGCTGTCGGGATCGACACGCCCCCTTTCCCTTCCACCCGCCGGACATAGGCTGTCACGACCACGACGTCCGATCGCTCGGCGGCACGCGTAGCGTTCTCGAGCATATCAGGCGTCGCACCGGGGGTGAGGCGGATCACCGTCACGGCGCGCGACTGGCCCGAGTCCGAACGTTTACGAAGCTCGGCGAGAAACGCGCGGCCGGCTTTGATCTCGGTTTCCGGCGCGTACTGGACAAGTGTGACCCGCGCGCGAGTCTGGGCGAGAGGCAACAGTTCGTCGCGATCGCGCAGCAGTGTGATCGCTCGGCGTGCCACATCGGCAGCGAGGGCCCGATGCTCCGGGGAACCGACGACCTCGCGCAGGCGCTCGAGCGACACGATCGGCACGAACGCCGCGCCCGATCGTGCCTTGAGCTCCAGGACGTGTCGCGCCGCGCTGTCGATGCGAGCGCGGGCGATGTCTCCACGCTCGACCGCAGCCACGACCGCATCGATCGCGCGCGTGGGATCCGACGGTTTGAGGAGAATCTCATCGCCGGCCTGGACCGCCAGCACGCTGCTCTGCTCAGGCGTGTAGCCCTTGCCAATCCCTTCCATGGTCATCGCATCGGTAATCGCGACGCCCCTGAAGCGCAGCGTATCGCGAAGCAGGCCGGTGATGATGCGCGGCGACAGTGTGGCCGGCGTGCTGCTGTCGCCGGATACGGCCGGCAACGCGATGTGAGCGGTCATGACGAGCGAAGCGCCGGCATGAATCGCCGCCTCGAATGGCACGAGCTCCACGGTATCGAGCCGCGCCATGTTCGCGCCGACTACGGGAAGGCCGACGTGCGAGTCGACGTCGGTGTCGCCGTGGCCGGGGAAGTGCTTCGCGGTCGCGAGCATTCCGCCGTCCTGCGTGCCGCGGACGAAGTTCGCCGCGAGCCGGGCGACGCGCGCCGGCTCTTCGCCGAAAGAGCGTGTGTTGATCACCGGATTCGCCGGATTGTTGTTGACGTCGACCACCGGCGCGAAGTTGATGTGGATGCCGACGGCACGTCCCTCTTCGGCGATCGCGCGCCCGACGTCGTAGGCGTCGCTGTCGCGCCCCGTGGCCGCAATGGCCATTTGTGGCGGAAACACTGTCGCGCTCCCGGCGTCGAGCATGTAGTGGGCGAACAATCCGCCCTCGAGCCGGCCGAGTCCTGGCTCGAGATCCGCACTCACGAGAAGCGGCACGCGCGAGCGACGCTGGAGGTCATTCAGCTTGGCCGCAACTTCGATGGGCGTGCCGAGCGACATCGACACGCCGCCGATGTGGTCGCGCTCGACCCAGCGAATCACCTCGGCGTAGCTCGAGTCGTGAATGTTGGTGTAGTCACCGAGCATCCACACCATGACCATCTGCCCGACACGATCACGCAACGAGAGTGTAGCGAGCGTACTGTCGACCCACCGCCGCTGGCGTGCGGTGAGGGGCGTGGCCGGCGACAGACTGCCCGTGTTCGTGGGAGTCGGCGTGGAGCTCGGCGGCTGCACCTGACACGCCGCCGCTAGCAATAGACCGAGGATGGGTGAACGGGGATCAAGTCGCATGGATGCCGTTACACGGCGTCGTGACCAAGAAATACCGCTCGGGACGTCATAACGATTTGGATACGGACACAAACGGATCTGACGGACACAAACGGATCGTTCCGAGTGGCGCGAATGTGCCGGTCGCAACGCGCCGGAACTTCTTTGCGAAAGCCGCTCGGGAAGCCACCGAGTAGTCTACCGAGCGGCTGTCCCCCCACAAATTCCCGGCCCGTTGCGAGCGACGCCGTCGCGCCACTCA
>DATJHY010000113.1:0-73516 GCA_035493635.1 Gemmatimonadaceae bacterium
CGACGAGCGTGGTCCAGCCGACGGTGAATGCCGCGACGGCGGGCGCACGCGGAGCGCGAGTGGAGCGCGACCGCAGAACGAGCGCGCCGCGGGCATACCACGCACCTAATACGAGGAGTGGAACGACGATGCCCGGTTCGAGCCCCCACTCGGCGTGCACGAGCGACCCGTCGTAGAGCAGCGGCATCAGGCCCGCACGCATGGGCCGAAGACGAGAATGGCCACCCACTGCGCGATGACGACGAGCGATGAGAAAATGCTGATCCCGATCCCTGCGATCGCGAGAAAGCGGGTTCTCGACGCGACGGTGGCCTCCTCCTCTTCGACTCCGCCGCCGCTCGCGCGCCAGTCGCGGAACGCGGTGATGGCGGTGCCGATGGTCACGACGAGGCAGAGCAGCGGGATGAGATGCAACGTCGCGCGGTATCCGTGCCCGCACGTCCACATGTTCGCCGCGTAGATGAGCTCCTGGTTGGTCAGGGCGATGACCGGACCAAGCAGTACTCCCAGCGACAGACTCAGGAGACCGGGCCAGCGCGTGAACGCGTCGAGTCCGTGATCGGCGGCGTTGTCCCGCAGCGCGTCAAAAGATTCGCGGTCCCACATAGACGATCAGGTAGACCGGAATCCAGATGCCGACCGTGAAGTACCAGTAGAAGCTGTTGTCGCTCGTGTCGCTGAAGGACCTGGCCGGCATCTCGCGCACGAAGAAGAGGAGAGTGAGACCCAGCGTGTCGGCAACGTCCAGCGCGAGCAGCGACGTATGGAAACCGACGATCGTCCACGCGGCTGATCCGTAGGCGTTGGTGTCCCAGCGCGTGTTGATCGCCCACAGCTCCCACCAGCGAATCACGAGGATCGCCAGCGCGAAAAGGGACAGCACAACGAGCCACCGCTTCACTCCGGCCGTGTCGAGCTGTTTGGCGCGCTTGGCTGCCATGAATGCCGGGAAGAAGCTCAGCAGCATGATGACGAGGTTGATCGTCGGGATCAGCAGGCTGGGATAGGGCGTGCGGAGCGGCGGCCAGGCCTCGAAGTTCTGGCGAAGGTAGAGGTACGCGGTGACGAGGAGCGCGAGCGTCCAGCCCTCGATCACCATGAAGCCAAGCGTCGCCCACCACATCAGGCTCCGCGAGCCGAAGACGACGCTCGGCAACTCGGCGACGTTGCCGGCCGGTCGCAGGCGCTTCATGTGGTTTCGGCGAGGACGTCGGGGGCCGCCACGCGATCGGGGCCCCGGTGGCTGTTGAGGCTCTGCCATGCCCAGGCGAGAAGCCCGGGCAGCGACGCGCCGAGACCGACGAGGACGAGATACGGCGAGAAGATCGAGCCGATGAACGTCAGTCCCATGCAGAGCGCGAGATACAGCGGCCAGATCGACGGCTCCGGATCTTCGTGCCGGTGGTCCGGCCGCGCGTCGAACGTCGTCGTGATCAGCACCTCGCGGCGGTCGGAGCGCAGTCCGGTCATCACCGGCAGGTGGACGTCGGTATCCCAGAGCGGATGACGGCTCGTGGTGACGGGGACGTGCACGAAGTTGTACGGCGGCGGCGGCGACGACGTGGCCCACTCGAGGCCCGACGAGTTCCATGGATTGTGGCCGGCCGCTTCACCCCCGATCCAGCTCTTGATCACGTTGACGAGGAACACGACCACCGAGAGCGCAATGACGTAGGCGCCGATCGTCGACACCAGATTGAGTGGTCCCCACCCTGTCGACGACAGGTAGGTGTACACGCGGCGCGGCATGCCCTCGAGCCCGAGCACGTGCATCGGGAAGAAGGCGACGTTCACGCCGATCAGGAACAGCCAGAAGTTCACCTTGCCGAGCCTCTCGTCGAGCATGCGGCCGGTGATTTTCGGGAACCAGAAGTAGAACGCCCCAAAGAGCGGCATCACCCCGCCGCCGATCAGCACGTAGTGCAGGTGCGCGACGACGAAGAACGTATCGTGTGCCTGCTTGTCGAACGCCACCGAGGCGAGCATCACGCCGGTGATGCCGCCGTTCACGAATGTGAAGATGAATCCCAACACGAAGAGCAGCGGCACACGGAAGTCGGGTCTTCCGGCCCAGAGCGTGGCCAGCCAGCAGAAGATCTGGATCCCCGTCGGGATCGCGATCAGCATGCTGGCGGCGGTGAACAGGCTCTGGCCGAGCTCGGGGATCGGCGTCGCGAACATGTGGTGCACCCACAACCCGAACGCGAAGAACGCCGTCGTGATGTTGGACATCACGAGGGCCGTGTAGCCGAATACCTTGCGCCGGGCGAACGTCTCGACGATCGGCGTGATGAAGCCGAGCGCGGGCAGAAAGATGATGTAGACCTCGGGGTGGCCGAAGAACCAGAACACGTGCTGCCAGAGCAGCGCGTCGCCACCTTCGGCCGGGTTGAACCAGTGCGTGTTCACGGCGCGATCTTCGGCCAGCATGAGCGTGCTGCCGGTGGCGACCGCCGGCATCGCGAAGACGATCATGAACGACACGACGAGCTGCGCCCACACGAAGAGCGGCAGTCGGTTCAGCGACATCCCGGGTGAGCGCATCTTGAACGTCGTCACGATGATGTTCACCGCGGCGACGAGCGCCGCGATCTCGGTGAACGTGACGACTTGCGCCCACACGTCGACGCGGTGACCGGGAGCGTACTGCGGACCGGACAGCGGCACGTAGGCGAACCAGCCCGTGTCGGGGCCAGTGTTCGCGATCAGCGAGACGTACAGGAAGACGACGCCGACGAAGTAGGTCCAGTAGCCGAACGCGTTGGCGCGCGGAAAGGCGATGCTGCGCGCGCCCACCATGAGCGGCACGAAGTACGTGCCCATCGCCGTCATGATCGGGACGGCGAACAGGAACATCATCGTCGTGCCGTGGGTCGTGAATATCTGGTTGTAACGGTCGGGGCCAAGGAGCGTGTTCTCCGGCCGCATGAGCTGCGTACGCATCATCGCGGCGAGAATGCCGCCGGCCAGGAACATCGCGAAGGCCGTGACGATGTACCGCTTGCCTATCGACTTGTGGTCGACCGACGTGAGCCAACCCCAGAACCCCGATCTGCCGTGCCACACCTCTTCGAGCGCGGCTGCCTCGCGCGCAACGTCCTCATCGGAGAGCGCAGTCCCGGCCGGCACCACGGGTTCGTGATGGTTCTGCATTACTTCAACGTCTCCAAATAGTCGACCAGCGCCTCGAGCTGCAGCGGCGTGAGCGGGTACGCGGGCATGCGCACGCCGGGCTTGATCGCCTGCGGGTTCGTGATCCAGCCCATGAGATTGGCCCGCGTGTTCGTGAGCGTTCCGGCGGCGATCGTCGCGCGACTCTTGAGGTGCGTGAGCGGCGGGCCGACGAACGCCTGCGCCTGAGTTCCGCCAATCGTGTGGCATACGGCGCAACCACTCGAGAGAAACACGCGCTGCCCGTAGAGCCGGGCGGAATCCGCCGGCGGCGGCGGCGACTGCGCCGCGGCGGCCATCCAGGCGGCGAATTTGGCCGGCGGCTCGGCGACGATATAGAGCGCCATCTTGGCGTGCTGGAGTCCGCAGAATTCGGCGCACTGGCCGCGATACACGCCGGCCGTGTCGGCCCTGAACCACTGCGAGCTCACGTAGCCGGGAATCAGATCGCGCTTGCCGTTGAGATTCGGCACCCAGAAGCTGTGGATCACGTCGGCCGCGCGAAGCTTGAACTGGACCGGCTGACCAACGGGGACGTGGATCTCGTTGGCCGTCGTGATGCGCTTGCTCGGATCGGGATCCTCGTATTCGGCTTCCCACCACCATTGGTGGCCGGTGACGTTGATCGTGAGCGCGCGCTGTGGATGCTGCGCCAGCGCGTGCCCAACCGAGTAGTCGAAGCCGAGGAACACGGTGAGCACGAGCACCGTCACCAGCCCGGCGGCGATGACGGCGCGCTCCATTCGGCGGTGCGTTGCTTCCGACACGTGCTGCGGGTCGTCGGGTTCACGATGGCGATGTTTCGTGAACGAGACGTAGAACATCGTCGCGATCACGATGATCCAGATCGTTCCGCCCACGCCGAGCATCCACCACCAGAGGCTGGCGATGAGGTGAGCCTGCGGCGATGCGGGATCGAACGCGGAATGCATCGTCTACGGCCGCTGCGAAGCCCCGGGCAAGCCCGAGTTCCTGGGTTTCGCGTTCGGGGTCTGATTCGGCGGCGACGACACCATCATGTGATCAGATCTCGCCGGTCTCGCACCTTTGGGCGTGAGGCCGCTGAGCGACCGAACGTAGGCGACGAGCTGCCAGATCTGTTTGTTCGTGAGCCGGTACTTCCACGACGGCATGCCATTGGCTCGCCCCTCGGCGATGCTGGCGAAGATCTGATTGGGCTTGCTTCCGTAGAGCCACTCGTCGTCCATGAGGGCGGGGCCCATGTTGCCGCCGCCATTGCTGTGACAGCCGCTGCAATTCATCTGGCTGTACAGCGTCTGGCCTTCGCTCGTGTTGTAGGCGTTGTCGTCGAACTCGCCCTCGGCGGTGTCGGTAACCACCGTGGGTCCGGGCTGTAGCGGCGACTGCGAGACGAACGTCACCGGCGGTCCCGGTGGCGGTTGCTGATTCAGGCGGCGCGCTTCGCGCTCGCAGGCCGCCAGCGAAGCAGCCGTGAACAGGGCGAGTGAGATCGCGCCTCGGTGGCGGTACGTCGTGGGCATTCAACGCTCCCGCGTCGCGACCGACGTGGTCGGTTTGTCTGCACGCGGCACACCGTACGCCGCGAGAATGCTGTCGATTGCCGGACGTCTCCGCTCGATGATGCGCTCGATCTGTCGCCGGAACGTGGTATCGCGGCGTCGAACGCCCATCGCGATGTCGAAGACGAAGGGCAAATTGGGACGGTCAATGCTTGGCGACACGGGCGTAAGGTCGAGCGGCACCGGCGAGCGCTTGGCGAAGTAGCCGGCGAGCGGCCCCCACACCACGGCCACGTCGACGGCTCCGCGTTCCACGGCTCGCATGATGTCGGCGGCGGGATCCGGCTTGCGGTAGTCGCCGTACACGGTGTAGCCGACGACGTTGGCGGTGATGCCGCGGCGCGCGAGGGCGTGTGCAGGCGGCGTATTGGCGAAGTCGTCGCCGATCAACTCGACGCCAATGCGTACGCGGCGAAGGCGTGCGTCGTCGAACGACTGGATGCCGACGTGACGGTCGCGGCGCGATACGAACACGTAGCTCGAGCGGTAGTACGGCCTGGTGGTCGCGAGCATGTCGACGCCCGAGGCGACGCCCACGACGAGGTCGCAGGCACCGGCATTGAGCGTGTTGCGAACGAAGCCGCGCCGCTGCGCCCACCACGTGTATGCGACGGGAAGCGAGAGTTCGGCGCCGATCACCCGCGCGATCCTGTTCTCGAATCCTTCGCCGGCGCGATTCGAGAACGGGAGATTGTTTGGATCGGCGCACACCCGCAGCGCGGCCGGTCGCACCGCGGGCGCCTGCTGGGCGAAGGATTCGGGCACGCCGTGCTCGTGTGCAACCGCGAACGCGACCAGCGTCGCGGCCGGGAGCAGCAGCGCCGTGAACTCCTGCAAAGCCGAGGGAAGCCGCTTGTGGTCTGGCATGATCACGCGCTCCGCTCAGAGCCCGAAGATGTAGAGCATGCCGCCCTTCGTCGTCTTCGATGGCAAGTCTCTCGTCGCGTTCACGAAGCCGCCACCGGCCGACGAGTCGCGCGCGTCCAGGCCGCCGGCGACGATCGCTCCCGCCCACCCGCCGACGCCCGACAGCACGGCGACGTACTGGTGGCCGTCGGGGCCCTTGTACGTGATCGGCTGGCCGATGATGCCCGAGCCGACCTTGAACTGCCACAGCATGCTTCCGTTCCGCGCGTCGACGGCCTTGAACCATCCGTCCATCGTGCCATAGAACGCGACGTCACCGGCGGTGACCATCGCGCCGCTCCACACCGGCAGATCCTCCTTGACCGCCCAGACCTGTTTGCCCGTCTGCGGATTCCACGCCTCGAACTCGCCGCGATTCCCGCCGGGCCCCGGGTACATCTTGACGTTCATGCCCACGTACGGCGTTCCCGCGATGTAATTCGCCGAGAGGCTTTCCTCGTCCATGCACAAGTTCTGATGCGGGATGTAGACAAGGCCCGTTCGCGGCGAATACGCCGCGGGTTGCCAGTCCTTCATGCCCGGCGCGGCCGGACAGATCTCGCGAACCACCTTGCCGACCTGCGGCGCCTTGTCAGGGTTGTACTGCAGCGCGCCGCTCTGGAGATCGACGCCCGTCGTTGCATTCACGAATCCGTACGGCTGGGCCGAGAGCACCTGCCCGTTCGTTCGGTCGATGACGTAGACGTAGCCGTTCCGCTCGGGGCGGATGAGCACTTTACGTGTCTGGCCGCCGATCGGAATGTCGGCGAGGATCTGCTCGTTTACGCCATCGTAGTCGTGCAGATCGTGCTGCGTGAGCTGGTAGGCCCACACGGCTTCGCCCGTCTCGGGCTTTCGCGCAAAGAGGGTCGACGTCCACTTGTTGTCGCCCTGCCGCATGTCGGGGTTCCACGGCCCGGGGTTGGCGGAACCGTAGAACACGAGATCCTGCTCCGGATCGTACGAGATCCAGCCCCATGTCGTGCCGCCGCCGATCTTCCATTTGTCGGGCGGCCAGGTGCTGACACCGAGGTCCTTGCCCCGGTCCTTGGCGTAGTAGGGCTTGAAGTTCGGCCCGATGAGCACGTCCGCGTCGGGACCGGTGTGGTACGCGGTCCAGACGACCTTTCCAGAACTCTCATCGAGGCCCTTCAGCCAGCCGCGGACACCCATCTCGCCGCCCGAGTCGCCGACGAGCACCCGGCCTTGCACGACCAGCGGCGCCATCGTCATCGTCTCGCCCAGGTTGATGTCGCCGACCTTGGTGTTCCAGACCTCCTTTCCGGTCGCCGCGTCGATCGCGATGGTGTGATCGTCGAGCGTGTTGAAGAAGAGCTTTCCGGCGTCGTATACCAGGCCGCGATTCACCACGTCACAGCATGCGACTCCCTGCGAGGCCAGCTCCGGCTTGGGATTGTACATCCATTTGACCGGGATTCCCGGTTTGGTGAGATCGAGCGCGTAGACGTAGTTCGGGAACGGCGTGATCACGTACATCGTCGAGCCCACCACGATCGGCGCCGACTCGTGGCCGCGCAGCGCGCCGGTGGAAAACGTGGCGATGGGCCGCAGGTTGCGGACGTTCGTCGCGTTGATCTCCGTCAACGCGCTGAATCGCGTCGACGCGTAGTCTTTCGCCGGACGGACCCATTGGCCATCGTCGGCAGCGAGTTCGACCTCGCCACCCGCGGGCGCGGGGCCGCGCTGAACGTTCACGCTGCCGGCGGAGCGCGACGGCTCCGGTTTGCACGCGACGATCGCGATCGCCGCGGCGCCGGCAACACTCAACCATCGCCCTCGCGTAGCTCGTCGCTGCGTGGGTGCGCGCCCCATCGTCACCTCGCCTCCAGAAACTCGTGGGGGCAGAAATGCACGAAGGGTGCCGACTACCGGCGTCCGTCTCCGAGTCTCGTTACGTCAGAAACGATCCACACGCCCGTGTGGACAACGCGCGCACGACAGGCCCAGCGATTGCAAACCCTCGGATCTCTCCGGCGCTGGGCGCGATCAGTCTCTCATGGCCGCGGCGTCAATTCCCATTCGATTACACCAGCGTGCGTAGGCGGTTGGTGAAATCTCCGACGGCTTGATCTCGCTGCGACCGCCCCAGAACACGTTCGTGTAGAGGACGGGCATGCCGATCGACTCGAGGTGTGCATCGATCGCGGCTTTGTGCGCAAGGACGAGTGATTTGTCAGTGCCGTGCGCGACCGCCATGATGTTTACGTTCGCGAACTCGTCGCCACCCTCGCGCCAATACGCGTGCGTGAGAATATGGTGACGACCAACCTGACGACCGGCTTCGATCTCTCGGCCCTCGGGAACGCGCCAGTGAAAGAGCGCGTTGTAGCGGGTGACCCGCGTACCGGCCGCCGACGGCTTGACGTGTTCGAGAAATGTCGAAAAGCGCCCGATGACACCGCGCTCGTTCAGCCCATGCGCGACACGCGCGAACTCGTCGAGCGACAACCCGGCTTCGGCGGCGCGACCGGCCCATGGCTGGTCTCCGATTTCCTCTACGGCGAACTCCCGTTTGAGCGGCTCGAGCACGCGCCATTCGAGATCGCTCAACTGGACGACATTGGTCTCGATCACCTGGCCCAGCTCATCGGTCTTGCTGCCGGGTTCTATGCTCCGCCGCCGCACGTGCCCTACCCCAAGCGCGAAGAGACGCTTGGCGGGCATGATCCGGTAGGCCGTCGCACCGATGCGCGCCATGAGAAAATCACAATGTCGCCGCATCGAAAAGCCCTGCGGTACCTTCAGCGTCGTCCACAGCCGGTACGCGGATCCCGGCGTTTCGGCATCCGTCGAGCGGATCACGATATGCCCGGAGAACGGGTCCTCCTTCCACATGAAATCGAACCCGGCGTCGAGCTCGTCGTTGGAGACACGCCATGCAACCAGGGCACCGGGGGCTAGATTCGTCGCCATCAATGTCTGCCTGATCCGGCGGATCGTGCCGGCCGCGAGCATGGCGCGAAGCCTCGCGTGCACGATCTCCACGTCCAGGTCCGCCCGCGCGGCGATCTCGGCGAAAGGGTCGAGCAGAAAACCCGAAATCCGATCCTCGGAGATTTCGAGAATGCGGGCGTTGATGGGGTCGGTGATTTCGCCCGGGAGTGCCGTATCCAGCTTGGTCGTCATTCGGCTGTTCATAGATTGGTCTGTTCGGATTCTAACCTCGTTCGGGAACGATGACGGCACTTGAGCGAGATAATGGGGCGGCGGTCATCCGGCCGAGACCGCGCGTGCGTCACGCGACGAGGCCCGAAGCGCCCCACCGCGTGGCAAGCGACCTCGCTTTGGCCGCGGTGGCGGCGGGCGGGTTCGCGCTGTTGGCAGGCATGCTGGCGCCTCGAGACCCGACCCTGATCGACCGCTGGGTACGTCGCAGATCGCGCGGTCCGGCGCTGCGTCGAGCGTCAAAAGTCATGGCGCCACTGTTCCTGGCCGGATTGCCCGGCGGGTACATCGCGATCGCGTACGCGCTGGCGCGCGCGCTTCGTCGCCGCCGTCGCGCCGGCGGACCGGCGATCGTGACGGCTGCGTGGGCCGGATGGCTAGTGCATCGCGGCGCCAAGCTCATGCTCGTCCGCGAGCGTCCGCGAAAACGCGGTGCGCGACTCCGGACCGACAGTTATCCGAGCGGCCACACGACGGGAACGACCGCACTGGCAGTGACCGCGGCGAGGATTCTCGCGCGCGAGGGACTCATCACCAACCGACGCGCGCTCACCCTCGAGTTGGGCGCACCGGCCGTCATGGGCATTTACCGCGTGCTCGACGACGAGCACTGGGCGACCGACGTCCTTGGTGGCTGGCTTCTCGGCTCGTCGATCGCGCTCGTGTGTGACGCGCTCCTCTCGGATCTCGGCGGCCCGCGACCGACTAGGGACTCGGCAGCGAGAGCACCATCAGCGCGCCCCCACGTCCGTCCGGCACGATCGAGGTCCGCAACATGAAGCGATCGAGTCTGTTGCCGGGATGCCCGTGTGCGTACTGAACGATCTTCCGTCCGCTGAACGTTCCGATGGCCGCGCCGAGGGCCACATCGCTTCCCCAGTGGCGGCTGTGGTACATGCGCGAGAGCCCGACCGCAGTTGCGCCGCCATACATGAGTGGACCCACGATCCAGGTCGAGCGCGGCCACCAGCGAGTTGTCTCGTTGGTCACCGCGGCAGCAGCGGCGAACGCAGTTGACGTGTGGCCGGACGGGAAGGACGTCCAGTTGGCGGATCGGAAGCCCTGACCAGGGTGATAGTCGCCGGGATCCTCACCCTGCGACAGGAAAGGTCGCCCGCGGCCCACGGTGCCCTTGAGCACGAACGTGATTCCCTGCGCGAAGAGTACCGCCTCGGTTCCGTGCCAACCGAGATCGGCCACGCGCTCGTACCCGCCGAGTTTGCCGATGGCGTACAGCCCGCCACCGATCAGGTACGCGCCGGGACTGGCGATGACCTCGAACCCCGTCGAGGCGCGCCGAAACAGCCGGTTCGCCTGGGTCGCCGAGTCACGGAGGTCCATGGCGATTTTTTTGTCGAGCGGAAACATCGCCAATGTCGTTCCGGCGAAGATGCCGGCCAGAACCGCGTCCTTGAACGTGAAGAACGGCGCCTGCGTCTGTGCGTGGGTCGTGTCGCGTGGGTCGATGGGCTTCTGCTGTGCCCGCGCGAAGTCGGGAAGCAGTCCCACGACGAGCAGACCCGTGGCGATCGACGCGCGCATATGCCGCTGCATCGCATTCGGCCGAGTCCGGTGTTTCATGTTCGCTCCAGTGCGGCTAACGACTGACCTGCTAATGCACGTTTCGGGCGACAGCGGATGTGCGCGGCGCCATCGCGCGACTCAGTCGGTACCGAGCTGACCGTCTCCGTTGTCGAGCGAGCGCCACAGATACCAGCAGGCCACCGTGCTGTGCGGACTCCACTTTGCGCCGATCTTGCGGACGTCCTTTGGCGCCGGCCTCTTCCGTTTGCGGTAAGCCCGCTTGATCGCGTTCTGAATTCCCAGATCCAGCTCGGGCAGGACGTCGGGCCGGCCAAGGCGAAACATGAGGAACATCTGCGCCGTCCAGCGGCCGATGCCTTTCACCTGCACGAGATGCTCGATCAGATCATCATCCTCCATCTCGTGCACCAAGTCGAGCGGCAGCTCGCCGGTCGTGACCTTGGACGACAGATCGCGCAGATAAGCGATCTTTTGCCGGGAGAGTCCGACCGAGCGAAGCCGCTCGTCGTGCGTCGCGAGCACTGCGTGCGGCTCGGGCGTACCGTCGTACAACGCGTTGAAGCGCCCGAGAATCGTCCCCGCGGCTTTACCCGACAGTTGCTGGAAGATGATCGATCGAACGAGCGCCTGGTAATGCGTGCCGTCGGTTCGCAGTTGGATGCGACAGGGGCCGACGCGCTCAATTACCTGTGCGAGGACTGGATCGACGCGTTTGAGATATCGGACGGATGCGCGGTAGTCTGCCATCCACTCAATTTACGCGTCCCTCGCGCGCGCCGCGCGACCCGTGCTTCCTCCCTGCACAGGTACCGGCCGACCGCGCTCATGTCGGAGACGAACAGCTTCTCGGCGAGCGCGCGCTGATCCGGCGGCGCGCGCAGCACTGCGGATGGATGGACGGTGGCGAACACCGCCGGCGCCCAGGTCGATTCGAGGGCGATACCACGCTGCTTCATCACGCTGAAGGTTCGCCCGAGTAGCGCCTTCGCGGCGGTCGCGCCGAGGCAGACGATCACTCGCGGCTGGACGAGCGCGATCTCGTGCTCGAGCCACGGCATGCACGCGCGGATTTCGCCGGCATTTGGCGTCTTGTGGATGCGCCGTTTGGTGCGCGCGTCCTTCGCCCACTTGAAGTGTTTGACGGCGTTGGTGACGTACACGTCGTCGCGGTCGATGCCGGCTGCGTCGAACGCATGGTCGAGCAGTTTTCCCGACGGTCCGACGAATGGCCGTCCCGCCTTGTCTTCCGCGTCGCCGGGCTGCTCCCCGACGACCATCACCTTCGCGGAGCCAGGGCCTTCGCCGAAAACCGTCTGCGTGCCGAGCTTGTAGAGATCGCAGCCACGACAGCCCTTGGAGGCCGCGCGCAGCTTCGAGAGCGTCGCGTGCGGCGGAATGAAATCAGCGGCGCTCCCCGTCGGTTTCGCTGTTCTTTTCGGCTTCGTCATGTTGCTCGCGCTCCTCGTGGAGCCGATGTCGGCCGGAGATGGGCTCGATCGTGGCAATCGGTACGGCGTCGGCTCGATCTGGCGGCCAAGCGGGCAAGCCAGAGGCCACGGGATTGTGCGGGTCGAGACGAACGCGAGTGTGGTGACCGATCGTCGTTAGTTTCAGAGCGAGCCATGTCCCGCCTCTTCAACTATTTTCTGCGCGGCCTGGTCGTGGTCGCGCCCTTGGCGCTCACGGTCTACGTGTGCGTCGTGATCTTTACGACGATCGACAGTTGGCTCCGCCTGAAGATTCCGGGCGTCGGCTTTCTGGCGATGATCGTGCTGATCACCCTGATCGGCCTGTTGGCGACGAACCTCGTGGCCCGCGGCGTGTTCGGAACGCTGGATCGTGCGCTCGAGCGACTGCCGTTCGTGCGACTGCTGTACTCGTCGGCCAAGGACATGTTGAACGCGTTCGTTGGCGAGAAGCGTCGATTCGACAAACCCGTGCTCGTATCGCTCACGGCCGACGGATCGGTCAAGATACTCGCCTTTCTGACGTCGGACTCGCTCACCTCGCTCGGGATCGCGGGTCACGTGTCCGTGTACATGCCGCAGTCGTACGGATTCGCCGGGCACATACTCGTCGTGCCGGCGGACCGGGTCCGGCGGATCGACGCGGATGCCTCCCAGGTACTGGCGTTCATCATCTCGGGTGGTGTGACGGACGTCGAGACGCGGCATCTCGACGGCTGATCTCGCGGCGCTCGCTATGGTGCGCGGCATGTCCGTCGGCGAAGTTCCGTTCGAGATCCGTCGCTCGCCAATCCAGGGACTCGGCGCGTTCGCCACGCGCGCAATTCCAGCGGGAACGCGGCTCATCGAGTACGCGGGCGAGCGTCTGACGCCGGCCCAGGCCGACGCGCGATATCCCGACGTGCCGGGCGAGCGGCATCACACCTTTTTGTTCGCGATCGACGACGACGTGGTGATCGACGCCGCAGTCGACGGCAACGATGCCCGGTTCATCAATCATTCGTGCGACCCGAACTGCGACGCGGTGATCGATGATGGCCGGATCTGGATCGAGACCATTCGTGACGTCGCGCCCGGCGAGGAGCTGGCGTACGACTATGCGTACGAGCTCGAGGAGCGACACACGCCGGCGGCCAAACGACGGTATCCCTGTAGCTGCGGTTCGGCGAAGTGCCGGGGGACGATCCTGACCAGAAAACGATGACGCCGGCGCTCTCGATCGAGAGCGCCGGCGTCGGTCGTCGTGCGAGCGAGCGGTCAGCTCATTTGCCGCGCGGCCACACGTTGTTGTCGCGATCTGTGTCGACGAGCCGATTGTCCGGATCGATCTGGACCTTGCTCACGGTCTTGCCGCGGAAATCGTAGAAGCGGTCGTAGAAGGCCGAATTCGTGCTCCAGATTTCGGCCGGATACGTGAAGTCCTGCGCCGATCCGTCGCTGAACGTGAAGCGAACGCGAAGCGGCAGGACGCCGCGCGCGTAGTTGCGGAACCGAACCCCGACCGAGTCCACCTCGCCCGCCTGCTTCTGGACGAGCGTGTCGATGCCGACGTCGAAGTGCGGATTCTCCAGGAACCACTCGCGGAAGAACCAGTCGAGCCGCTTGCCGCTCACATTCTCCATGGTCTTGAAGAAGTCCGCCGGGCTCGGGTGCTTGAACGCCCAGCGCCGCGTGTACTCGCGGAACGACTCGTCGAACGCCTGCGGTCCCAGGATCTCGTCGCGAAGTTGTGCCAGGCCAACGGCCGTCTTCACGTAGGCGTTCTCGCCGAGGAGATTCGGGTTGATGCGGTCGGGCTGCACCTCGAGCGCTTCGTCGTAGTTGTGCTGCATGAACTGCTCGACCGTCGAGCGGTCCTTTGCCACGCGCTGCTCGTAGCTCCCCTTCTCGGGGTACCGGCGCGCTTCGGAGAAGTAATTGATGAAGGTGTTGAAGCCTTCGTCCTGCCACATGTGCATCCGTTCGTTCGAGCCGACGATCATCGGATACCACATGTGTCCGATCTCGTGCGTGATCACGTTGTACAGGTCGTACTTGTCGGCGCTCTTGTTTTCCATCGCGAGCATCGGGTACTCCATGCCGCTGATCGGGCCCTCGACGGCGCTGATCTGCGGGTAGGGGTACTGGAACCATCGCTCGGAGTATTCCATGATCGACATGCGCGACATGTCGGCGGCGTCCTTCCACGTTTCGATCGCGCTCGGCCGGTAGTACCCAAAGGCCATGTGACCCTGCCAGCTCGACGCGTCCCACATGTACTCGGGGGACGCGGCCCAAACGGCGTCGCGGACGTTCCTGGCCGCGAAGCGCCAGGTCATCGTGCCGGTCTTTCGCGGACGGGCGGCGCCGCTCTGCAGTTCTTCCTGCGTGACGATGTGCACCGGCGTGTCGGACTTGGCAGCCTGCGCGAGTCGCGAGATCTCGGCAGGCGTCAGCACCTCGGCGCCATTCAACAAGCTCCCGGTCGCGGCAACGATGTAGCCCGCCGGAACGGTGACGGCGAGGTTGATATCGCCGTACTCGAGGTAGAATTCGCCCTGTCCGAGGTAAGGCTCCGTGTTCCAGCCGCGCAGGTCGTCGTAGACGCAGACACGTGGATACCACTGGGCCAGCTCGTAGAGCGAGCCGTCGCGGCCCATTCGGTCGGCGCCGTGTTCCGGAACGTTGAAGTGCCACGCGACGTCGAACGTCGTCGTCTTGCCCGGCGCGAGCGGCGTGGCCAGATCGACCTTCATCACCGTGCCTTCGACTCGCGTCTTGAGCGGCGTCTTCTTCGTCGCGACGACCTCGTTGAAGCGATCGATGACGTCGCCGCCCTCGAAGTTGCGCGCGCCAAAGCGTGACTCGGCGGGGAAGACGAACGAGTTGAGCGATCCGGACTTGAATGCGTTCTGCTCGACCTGGAACCAGACGAACCGCAGGGTGTCGGGCGAGTTGTTGGTGTAACGCAGCGTCATTTCGCCGCGTAGCGCCTTGGCCGCGGTGTCGAGCGTACCGTGGAGGTCGTAGTCGGCACGCTGCTGCCAGTATCGCGGGCCAGCCGTCCCGGCGCCGCTGCGATAGATGTTGCCGGTCGGCAGGTTCAGCGGGGCAAAGAGCGACGTATCGGGAGCGCCCGCTGCGTCGAACTTCATGGCGGAGCGTGGCGGCTGCGGCGCGTTCTGCGCCGGAAGGAACGACGAAAGCGCCGCGACGAAGAGGATCGCGAGTGGGAAACGTGAATCGCTACACATGGAATCGTTCAGGCTCGAGGAAATTGCACGACCGAGTTGCCTGACATGAAATCAAGCGACCTCAGTCATGCGAGCAAGAACGACGCCCGCTAGCGATTTGTAAGGCCGTGCAGCGCTTTACCCTACCCGGCGCTCAACGCTTGGCGTAAACGCGGGTCTTGCCGGTTCGGTCGAAGGCGATGACGTCGTAGGGCTGGGGCGTTCCGCCTTCCATGCCCGGCGATCCCGTGACCATGCCCGGCACGGCGAGGCCGGCTATCGCCGGTTTCTCGAGCAGCGCCTTCTTGATCAGATCGGCCGGCACGTGTCCTTCGATCACGTAGGGCCCCACGACGGCGGTGTGACAAGACTGCAGCGCCTGTGGCACGTTCATCGTCGTCTTGATCTCGTCCATCTTCAGCACGTCGTGGACGGTCGCGACGAAGCCATTGCTACTGAGATGCTTGACCCACTTCGCGCAGCACTGGCAGCTCGCGTCCTTGTAGACGGTCACCACTGGCAGCGGAGGCTCGGCGAGGCCGGCACGAGAACGGACGAGGAGCGCGGCGGACGCCAACGCGGAAGAACGAAGCCAATCGCGGCGGGACAGCATGGGCGGGATCCTGATGAGACGTTTCGAAATATATGGCGGTGTGATGGAGGATTGGAGGGTTGGAGGGTTGGAGGGTTTGATGAGTGTAGTCTTCGAGCCTTCCACCCCTCCAGCCTTCCAGCCCTCTAGCTCGACGCTGCCTTCACAGGTTTGATTCCGGCATCATGCTCGGTTCGCTACATACAACGCCGCGGGAGAAGGCCGCGCTACGCGCCATGCAGCTCGGGGCGGTCGCGGTCGTCCTCATCGCGCTCCCATACAAAGCGTTCGATCTCGATCGGTATTTCGTCCCCAAGGAACTGGCACTGCATGTCTGCGCGGCGGGTTCCGCGCTGCTGCTGATTGCGGCGCTCCGTCGGGTGACGATGAACGTGATCGACGTTCTGCTGATTGCATTTCTTGTCGCGAGCGTGATTTCGTCGGCCTTCGCGATCAACCTGTGGGCTGCCGAACGCGCGCTGGCGATCTCGTTTGCCGGCGCCGCGCTGTTCTGGTCGGCCTCGGCGCTGCGGCGCGCGGGCCTCGTTCGGCCGCTGCTGGTGGCCGTCACGCTCGCGATCGTGTTAGGCGCAGGCACGTCGCTCGCCCAGGCGTACGGCCTCGAGTCCGAGTACTTCAGCCTGAATCGCGTTCCTGGCGGCACGTTCGGCAACCGCAACTTCGTGGCGCACCTGTGCGCGATCGGCCTGCCCGTCGTCGTTCTCGTCGCCCTGACTGCCCGCAGCAGCTTTGGAAGCATGCTCGGCGCGCTTGGAATGGCGATCGTGGCCGCGGCGCTCGTGCTGTCTCGCAGCCGGGCGGCCTGGCTCGCCGTGATCGTCTTGTTCATCCCCGTCACCATTCTCGCGCTCCTGACCTGGCGCCGGTGGTGTGAGCCGCGAACGCTGCGCCGACTCATCGGCCTCGGAATCACGGCGGGGATCGGCGCGCTGGCGGCGGTGTTTCTGCCCAACCGGCTCGAGTGGAAGAGCGATTCGCCGTACCTGGAGTCGGCCACGGGTTTAGTAAACTATAAAGAAGGCAGCGGTCGCGGTCGGCTGGTACAGTACACGAACTCACTGCACATGACCGCGGCGCACCCGCTGTTGGGCGTGGGCCCGGGCAACTGGCCGGTGGCGTACCCCAAATACGCCTCGCGCAACGATCCGTCGATGTCGCAGCAGGACGGCGTGACGTCCAATCCGTGGCCGAGCAGCGATTGGATGGCGTTCCTCTCGGAGCGCGGCACCGTCGGGTTCGCGCTCCTCGTCCTCGTCATGGCCGGGCTGTTCTGGCGCGCAATCGCCGATCTGCGACGAGGCGGCCGCGACGCCGAGCGAATTCTCACCGCCATCGCCCTCGTCGGGACGCTGATCGCCACCGCCGTGGTTGGCGCGTTCGACGCCGTGCTCCTCATCGCCGTTCCGACGTTCTTCGTCTGGACGCTCGCTGGCGCGCTGGCGCCTCCCAGCGACGAGGGCGTAATCGTCGAGCGGCGATTGCATACGATCGGCTTGTTCACCGTTGTCGTGATGGGCACCGTGGGGATTGCCCGCAGCGCGTTCGAGCTCGCCGCGATGGCTGTCTTCAGCTCGACCACGCGGACGTCGCTGCTCGAGCGCGCGTCGGACTTCGATCCGGGCAGCTATCGCATTCACACGCGACTCGCCCAGGCATACCTCAGTCGTGGCGACTGCCGGCACGGGCTGCCGCATGCGAGGGCCGCGCGCGCTCTCTACCCGAACGCGGCGGAGCCTCGGCGACTGGTTGCGAGCTGCGGCGGGCGCTGACCGAGATGTCACCGGGTCGCGTCGAGAACATCGGCGTGCGAGGCGCGATTCGCCGGCGGCGTTCGGGTGTGGTGTGGGCCGCGCTCGCCGTCGCGGGCCTGATCGCGCTGCTCGTCACCGACGCGCCGCGCTGGACGCGTCTCATGATCGCGATCCCGGCGGGACTCGCCGCGGTCGGATTCCTCCAGGCGCGCGAGCGAACGTGAGTGGTGCTCGGCACGCTCGGGAAGCGTGAAGCCGACGCGGGACCGACGACGCTCGACGAACGCGAACGTCCCATCGTGCGCCGTCAGGTGTTGGGCGTGGTCGTACGGTCTGTGTTGATCGCGGTCGCGGCGGCGGTGATCGCCTGGATCGTCTGAAGCGCGCCGCGCTGGCAGAGGCTAACGCGGTGGCGCTGCGCCAGGAGGACGTCCGCCAGCCGGCGGCGGCGCGGGCGGATTCCCGCGCGGCGGCGGGAAGGGGAGACCGCCCGGCTTGCCGCGCTCGGGCAGCAGGTAATCCGCTGACGGTGGCTCATTGTAGCCACGGTGACACGTCGCGCATGTCACCTTGGGTGTGTCCTTGGGATAGAGCTTGGGCAGCTCGCTCGTGTTGATGTCGTTCTGCATCTGCTGCATGAAGCGCGCGCGCCGCTTGTCCGCGGACGTGTCGCTCGCCCAGTTGCCCTGGTTGGCGAGACGATGGCAGTTCGTGCAATTCCATCCCAGCGCGGTGGCGTAGTCCTTGTCCATCTTGTGGATCAACTCTTCCGCCGTGAGGTCCTTGAGCACCTGGACGTTCTTGAAGACCTGCGTCGCCGGCTCTCTTTCCCGACCGGCAATGTCGCGCATGACCTGGGCGATGTAGTTCGCCCGCAACTTCGCGAGGCTGTCGCGCGATGGTGGAATGCGCCGTGGTTGGAGAGTCACCACTCCCCCTGGCGCAGTGGGCTGCGCTTGCGCGGCCGGAGCCGCGGCGGGACCGGAGCCGGGTGCTGGCGTGGGCGTAGCGGGTGCGCGTGTGCAAGACAGAAGGGCGAGCAGACCAAAAATCACCGCGAATCCAGAACGTCCGGCCATGATCTCCCTCGGAGATGAGTTCCTGGCGAAGCGTTGCGCTTCACCTACTACGGCTTTTGGACGCGCGGTGTTGGCGTCCACTTGGCGATTCGCCCTTGCGGCCCGACGGCCCAGCCAATGTCACGCGACGCGAACGCCACGCTGTTGTACGGCACGGTGTCGAGCATCGTCCAGGTCTCGCCGCCGTCGGCCGAGCGCGCGGTGCCGGCAAGGCCCACCGCGACCAGCGACCGGCCGCTGGTGCCCGGTATGTATGCAACGGCGGACATGTACCCGGCCGGGAGTGGGCCTTTGGCACGCCGCCAGGTGCGACCGCCGTCGTTCGTGAGCGCCACGTTGTCGAAGGGTTCCTTCGGCTTGGCATAATCGCCGCCGACGGCGACGCCATTGAGCGGGTCGCTGAATGCGATCGAAAAAAGACCCGACGATGAGTTCCCGGCATGAACCGGCGCGTCGGCGACGCTCCACGTCCGGCCGCGATCGGTCGAGCGAAAAACCCGGGCGCGCGCTCCACCGCCGGTGGCGAACCAGACGTTGGACGTGCCTTGTATGGTGAGGCACGTGCCGCTCGCGGCGAACGATGCTTCACTCGGGAGAATCGCCGGCGCGTCGTCCGTCGGAACCTGCATCCAGCTCTTTCCGCCATCATCGGTCACGACGATGAACGGCTTGCCGCCGACCGGATCGCTCAGCGCGATGCCGTGCCGATCGTCCCAGAACGCCATGGCGTCGAGAAACACGCCCTGGCGCGTCGTCTCGAATTGATTGGCCCAGTGCCTCCCGTTATCGGTGTGGAAGATGTGCGCCTGGCCCTGTTCGGCCGGTCCGCTGGTAATCGCCCAAGCCCGCGCGTCGCCCCGCGCGACGATGGCGCGCAAGTCGAACGATCCTGCTTCGGGAATGCTGTCGAGCGTCCACGTGCGACCGCCGTCGGTCGTTCGCGCGACGCGGCCGTGCGTCCCGCTCGCCCACGCGACGGTGGGACTCACCACCGACAACCCGCGGAACTCGGCCGTCGTGGGACTCGTCTGAGGCGTCCATTGCGCGCCCGCCCGGGCGCTAAGCGCGAAGATCGCGGCGAACAGGATCGCAGTTCGGATTCGCGTGATGTGCGTTTTCATGTCACGGCTCGGCATGTCACTTCCGGTCCCCGGGATCAAGCTCGTCGATCATCGTGATCCACGAATCTTCGCGGCGCGACAGCCCGAGCCACAAGAACACGACGGAGGCGATCAGCAGGACGATGGCCCGGCCGACATACCTGTGTTCCTTGGCGAACGCGAACCACACCGCCGTCGGGATGAACACGAGCGCGAACGTCACCAAGGCCGACCGCACGAGGCAGCCCGGTCTCACTTTCGTGGCCACGTCAGCCCCACCAGAACGCGGCGGCGATGACGCCGTAGAGCCCGATCAAAGCCACGCCCTCGATCCAGATCGTCTCGCCGTCATTCACGATGATCGCCGAGGTCAATGTCGTGAGCAACAGCGCGGCGATGAGCAAGGGCGGCATCGCGAGCGTGAGCACCGGGCCGCCGAGCACGAACGAAAGCAGCACCAGCACCGGTGACACGACCAGCGCGATCATCAGGGAGCTGTTGAGGATGACGCTCATCGCGTAGTCGGGCCGGTTCTTGGCCGCCAGCCGGATTCCCGCCACGTTCTCCACGGCGTTGCCGGCGATGGCGACGATCACGATTCCGGCAAAGGCCTGCGAGAGGTGCAGTGCGTCGATTGCCGGCTCGAGAGCACTCACGAACCACTCAGACACGAGCGCCGCGCCGAGCGAGGCTCCGACGAGCACCGTGATCGCGAGCCAGAGGGGCCAGTGCTCGCCGGTGGCGGCGGGACTTTCGGCGTGCCGCGGCGTCCGCTCCGGATCGGCACTCAGCGTGAAGGGGAGACTCGACAAGAACACGACGAGGAGCAGCACCGCGCAGGCGGCGCTCAGCGCGTGCTCGTGCGTGGACGCCGGAGTGTGCAGCTCCGCGGCAAGCGTAGGAATGGTGAGCGCGGCCACGGCGAGCATCATCATCGACGCGATCATGCGCGGCGCTTCGGCATCGAACCGCATGCGGCCGTGCTTGATGCCGCCGACGAGGATGGCGAGGCCGAGCACGAGGAGCGAGTTGGCGAGGATGGATCCGATGAGTGCCGCTTGCACCACGCCCACCAAGCCGGCGCGCAGGCTGAACGCACAAACGAGTACTTCGGGCAGATTCCCGAGCGCCGCCTGCAGCACGCCTGTTGCGCCGGCGCTGAGGTGCGCGCCGACCTGCTCCGTGCCGGCGGACACGTTCATCGCCAGCATCGAGAGCGCGGCTGCCGCAGCGGCGAAACGCAGCACGTCGTTGGCGTGCGTCAGTTGGAGCACCGCGCTGAAAAGCAGCAAACCGCCGGTGACGCCAAAGACGACGATGTCGTTCCGTTTGAGCATTCGGTGGTGGGCGACGGGCGACGGGCGACGGGCGACGGAGGGAACGGCGCGAATCTAAGCGGTTTCGGCATCGGGTGGCATCGGCGTGTCGATGGTGCCGCGCGTGTGGCGCGAGTTGATATCGAAGGCTTGATTCCATGAGCCACGTCCGCGGTTCGTCATTCGCTCTCCCCTCACTGACAGATGCTCGACCTCGCCGCCATTCGTGCAGCGCGCGACCGGATTGCCGGCCGCGTACATCTCACGCCAACCATGACCACCTCGCGGATTGGGCAGCGCGCCGGCGTGCAGCTCGTGCTCAAGTGCGAGAATCTGCAGAAGACCGGCTCGTTCAAGGTGCGCGGCGCGCTCACGAAGCTCAGCTCACTCAGCGCGGCGGAACGGTCACGCGGCGTCGTCACGGTTTCCGCGGGGAACCACGCGCAGGCGGTCGCATGGGCGGCGCGAGCGGCTGGCATTCACGCGGTCGTCGTGATGCCGGAGAAAGCGTCTCCCGCCAAGGTTGAGGCGAGTCGCGGTTATGGCGCCGAGGTCGTGCTGCACGGAGCGTCCGGCATTCAAGCCTTTGCGCACGCGCATGAGCTCGAGCAGCAGCGCGGCCTGGTGTTCGTTCATCCGTTCGATGACGAAGTCGTGTGTTCGGGCGCCGGGACCGTTGGCCTCGAGCTCATGGAGCAGGTTCCCGATCTCGATGCCGTCGTCGTTCCGATCGGCGGAGGGGGTCTGATCTCCGGGGTGGCGACCGCCGTCAAGGAGATCTCTCCTCGTACCCGGGTCTACGGTGTCGAACCGAAGGGCGCGCCATCGACGCGCATGAGTCTCGACGCCGGCCACGCCGTGCGTCTCGAATCGCTCGATACGATCGCCGACGGGCTCGCGGCGCCAATGACGGGCGAGGTGAACTACGAGATCATCCGCCGCTATGTCGATGACGTGGTACTGATCGACGACGACGCCATCGTGCAGGGCATGCGCGAGCTGCTCGTGTCCACCAAGCTCCTCGCCGAACCAGGAGGGGCGGCCGCCGTGGCGGCTCTGCTCGCGCGCGCCATTCCCGTCCGCGAGAACGCGCGAGTCGCGGCAGTTGTGAGCGGCGGCAACATCGACCTGGCCAGGCTCGCGACGCTGCTTCGCTGAACGTCAGCCACGGGAATCGTACGGCTCTGATGACGGCGAAGCGTCGCGAAACGCGTAGCTCGTCGCGGCCAGCCACACCGCGCCCACGAGCAGGCCGGCGATCACGTCGGTCGGCCAATGCACGCCGAGGTACACTCGCGAGTACAAGCTGGCGAGCATGATCGGAATGAGCACGTAGTACGGCCACGTCCAGCCTTTCACGTGGTGCAGAACGATCGCCAGCGTGAGCAGCACCGACACGCTCGCAATGGCATGCCCGCTCGGAAACGAGCTCCATCCATACCAGCCGCGACGCGGCAGGAGGTTGGGACGCTCGCGGTCGAACATCGCCTTGAGCGACGGGTTCAGCAGATAGCTGCCGAGTTGGACGACGAAGAGTCGCACGGCCTCGTGTGGGCGGTTCTCCTTGCGCCACAACCACCACACGATGAACAGGATGCCCGGAATCAGCGAGATGTTCGTTCCGAACCACGGAAACACGAGCATGAGCGCGTCGATCGCGCGCGGCATCGCGACGTGCATGCGAACGATGAGCGTGCGTTCCCAATCCAGGCCGTGGTTCCAATCGCCGGCCAATGTCGTGGCTCGCGCGACGGCCATCCCCGTGAGGAACGCGAGCGCGAATCCGGCGAGGATGGTGAGCCAGCGCTGACGCCACCAGAGCACGGACGCGGCGGACTCCTGAAGATCGGCATTCATGACCGTTGCCATGCCCATCTCCAAGGCACGTACCCTGCCAGCAAAGCGCGCCGGAGGATCAGCCGAGGTCGGCGAAGTAACGGAAGCCGAGCTCGACGAAGGGAAAGCCGAGCCTTAGTCCGACAGGCCGCGGTCCCGCACGGTCATCATCGTGGCGACCATCGTCGCCACGAGTTTCTCGTTCGCGCCGTCGTAGGAGGTCACCTCGCCCCAGCACACGGTGACCGTCTTGCCGGCGCGGATGACGCGCCCGTGCGCAATCACACGGTCGCCCGCCGCGGGCGCGAGCAGGTTGATCTTGAACTCGACGCTCAACACCGCCGCGCCAGCGGGCATCAAACTGAGCGCAGCGTAGCCGCACGCACTATCGGCAACGGTCGCGAGCGCACCAGCGTGGAGGAAGCCATGCTGCTGCGTGAGCTCCTCTCGCACCGGCAGCTCGACGTCGACTTCACCGGGCGCCACGCGCACGAGCCGCGCCCCGATGGTTTGCATGAATCGCTGGCGCTCGAAGCTTGCGCGAACGCGACCGTCGTACGACGGGTCCTGCGGCGCGTGCGCCGTCACGCGGCTCGGCGACAGTCGCAACAGACCGGGTCGGCGCCGAAATCGACCATCAGCCGCCGGAGCCACGACCCGTACAGGTGGCGCGCACACAACACGCGGCGGCACCGTACGCAGGCGCCGCCGCCAATCAGATCGAACCGCATTCCGCACGCGTCACATTCGGTGCCCAGATCCGTGCGCGCGAATACCCGGATCCTGGGACTCACGTTGCGCTCCGGCGTTCGGTCGCGCTCACTTCTTGTTGCGGTCGTGTATGCGCGCGACGGTCCACGCGACAATCGTCGCACAGCCGCTCTGACCCGGGGGCGAGTACTGCGGCGGCGCCTCCGACCCGTGATAGACCTCGATGGCCACGAGCTCGCTCGGCCGCACGAAGTCGTCGATGTCGCCTGGTGAGAGCTGCTGCCAGTACGTGCCGTCGACGTAGAAGTTGACACAGCCGCCGGTGGCGTTGCGCGAATCCTGGATCACGTACGTTCTGCCGTCGCCTGTCGGCGTAACGCGCAGACCGGGCGCCACACGCATCACGTCGCTGAACGACAGCGCGTCGTGATTGATCATGTTGCCGTCGAGGAAGTAGCCCATTCCGGTCTGCTTTCGCTGCTGGTAACCAACGTCGGAGAGCGCCTTGTCGCGCGCCGCTTCGACGCGCATCGTCGCCAGTAGAGGCACCGCGTCGTTCATCGTGACGGTCGTCTTCGCCGGAGCGGCGGACGAAAGCTCCACCGCCACCTCGGTCACGGCGTAGCCGAGCTTGCGTACCTCGAGCGCCTGTGTGCCGGAGGGCAGGCTGTCCAGCGCAAACTCGCCGTTCGGCTTGGTGAGCACCGTCGTCCCACCACCCTGCAACGTCACGCGCGCGTCCCGAAGCGGCTGGCCCTTCTTGTCGATGACTCTGCCGGTGACGCGCGCCGATCCCTTTGCGATCCGCTTCACCTTGCCGCTGTCATTCTTGACTTCGACCACGACGGCGTGCTGTGCGACGATGCTGAACGCGCGCATCGCGAGGAATCCGTTGGTGACCTCCGCGGGCACTTCGCCGGAGCTGACACCGTTGCGGAATACCTGCACCTTGCCGCTCATGTCGCCCGGCAGGCCGCAAATCCGGTAGAGACCAGTGGAGTCGACGGTGGCTTCACGCGTTCGCAACTGCTTGCGGCCGATCGGGTCGGGCTCGTAGTAGACCAGTTGCACCTTGGAGCCGATGGCCGGCTCCTTGGTGTCGGGATCACGCACGAATCCGATCATTGCCGCCGGGCCGCGCATTCGCTGCGCCGACGTGCACAATGCCGTCGCCAGACGCTCGGCCGTCGGAATCGCGAGATCGAGGTTGCGCGATTCGCCAGCGGCGAAGGGATACGCCGGTGTGCGCATCTGAACGCCCAGCGTGTCGAGCACCGGGTGCTCCACGATCACGCGGTGCGAGCCCGGCGGAATGCTGTCGATCGTGTAGTGTCCTTCGGCGTTCGTAGTCCCAAAACGCGGCGTCGCCTCGATCGACACCTTGGCGTCGGCGAGCGGCGTGCCGTGAACGCTATCCATTACGAAGCCTTGCAAGGTCGTAAAGGCGGCCGCGGCCGGTTTGGCCGGCGGAGCCACTTGCGCGCCAACGTCTGTGGGCCGCGCGATCGCCGGGGCCGCTGCCGCGGCGAGCGTCAAGCAAACGGAACGGACCGCGGATGGGGTTGCTCGGATCATGGCACTACGAGGGTGGAGGGGGTCACCCGCAAACTATGAACGGATCGGCGCAGGTACTACCCCTACAACTCACGCCGGGTTGCGCCCGGTCAAACGCCTGGCTTGGGCGCGAGACACGACGGCGCCCCGGGGCTGTACGGCCCCGGGGCGCCGCTGGACCGACCCGCAGCTACTTCTTCGACTGCCGCCGCACGATGGCGCGGCTCAAATCGAATGCGGACTCGATGGTGAAGTTGATCTGGTCGCCCTTACTGGCGGCGAGCGGTCCAACGACGGCGCGCCCCCGGCCACCCGCCGGGATGCCCACCAGGTAGAGCGTCGCGGTCGGGAAGATCACAGGGTCGAGCAGGACGCTCGTGCTGTCGTTACTACCCACCGAGCCGATGAACGTCGAATTCCCGTTCACAATGGCGCGCAACTCCATGCTTTGCGGGCTGAGGTTGTTCACGTGAAGGAGAACGGTCTTGGCCGCCTCCGCCGCGTCGATGACCTCGCCGCCCGACGTGTCCGTATAGCGTGCGCAACCCGACCCCAGCGTCGCCGCCGCGGCCAGGACGAGAAGCATTCGAGTGCTGATCTGCATGGTTCCTCCTTTCCAATCCGGTCGACACCACAGCGTCCGGTGCCGAGCCGCAAATTGGGCAGGTTCGGTGCCGACCGTGGTCGCGATCAGAGGCGCTCGAAGGCATTCAACGCGTCGAGCTCGTCGACGTCGACGAAACAATACGGCGCGCACTGCGTGAGTCCGGCGCGCCGGAACAGCGCGCGATAGTCCGCGGCGGTGCGCTCGTGCCAATCGACGCGGTCACCCTCCATGGCGTCCTCGGTCGTGAAGGCCTCGAGATAGGCGACGCCGCCGAGCAGGCGCCGAATCGCGCCCAGGCCGCGGACGAGCTCCGGCGTGTCGACGTACTGGAACACGTCGGCGCACACGATCAGGTCCAGCCGGCGCGGAAGCCGCATGCCGTCGAGATCGGCGAGCGACCCGCGTCGGATGTGGCGCGCACCGCCGAAGCGCGAGAGCGCGTACTCGCTCGACTCGACACCGATGTACCGGACGTCGCGGCGCAGTCGCTTCAGCAGAGGATACCACTGAGCCTCGCCGCACCCGACGTCGAGCACGGTTCTGACGGGGCGTCCGAGCAGAAACTCGGTGACCGAGATCACCATGCGCACCTTGCGCTCGAGGCTCTCACGCGTGGCGACGCGCTCATGCGGGTCTCGATACCAGCGGTCGAAGTAGGATCGGTCGTACGTCTTCATTAGTGTTTTCTAATTGGCGCTGGAGATGCGAGGGCTGATCGGTGGTTTTGATGGCCGGGGGCACGTCGTCTGCGACGAATCGTTGCCGACCCGCTCCGGAGCATCCGCCAATGAACGAGGAAGTCCGTCGTGATCGATCCGGCGAGCCCGACCATCGGCCATCGCCCGACCGCGGTTACGATGAAGAGCAGGACGAGCTCGCCCTCCGCCGGCGCGAGCACGGCGGCGACAGGCCCGCGCTCACGAGGCGCGAACGCGAGGAGCGGTGGCCGATCGGCTGATCGCTCTGGCGAAGTCGGGCGGGCAGGGCGATAGTGAGCCATGGACATCGCCGGCCATCCTGACGACCCTGCCATCGACGAGCTCGCGCGCTCGATCTACACCCTGTTCCCGCGCTGCATGCGCTGCGGCGAACCGATCGCTCGCTACGAGGACGCCGACGTTCGCATCCTGAGCCACCGTGTCGTCCACCGCCAGCGCTGCGCGGAGGAAGAGACCGCCGAGGAGCGTCAGCTCGGCGACGGCCGGTCGACCGGAATGCCGCGCGAAGGCTGATTCGGCGGCAGCTCGATGATCTTCACCGGCGACTCCTCGGGACTCGGTGATGGATCGGTCGGCTTGGGAAACGGCTCGGGACCGGGGTGCGGATCTGGCGCTGGCGCGGTCATGACTCATCGCTCGGCTCTCGGATGAGCACCGAGCGTGTGCACGATCCGCGCTACCGGCCGCCCGCAACGACGCGCCCGCCGGACGCGCCGCGCTTTCCGGGCTCGCGCTCGCGGGAGCCGTTCGCGTTCGACACACGCCGTGCGACGGCACGCGGACGCGCCGTTACCGCCGCGAGCGCAAGCACGGGTGGAAGGGCCAGGCCGATGACCGGCAGATTCTGCTGCGCCGACAGTCCGGTCGCGTGCGCCGCGATCGCCGCGATGGCCAGCACCATCAGCACGACGACCATCGATCGCGTCAAGCGCTCAGCGCGTCCCGACCACAGATAGAGCGGAAGTAGCACGACCATCACGAGCCACAGAGGATTGAACAGCAGCACATTCTCGTTCGCGTGTGCGAACACGTGGTCGGTCACGGTCCACAAGAGCGTGAGAATCGCGCCCAGCAGACCGGCGAGCAGCGACCAGACTCCCGCGATTGTCGCCACGGCGCCGCGAGCGATGCGGCTCCCGGAGCTCGCCGTCAATCCGGCCCAGATGATGAGCGAGGCGACGACGACGCCTCCGAGCAGGAGCCATAGCCCCAGCTCCGGCGGCGTCTGGGGCTCAGGTCCTCGATTCGCCTGAAACAGCACGCGCTCGCTCTTTACGAGCGGATGCATCGTGCCGGCGGCGTCGACGACGCGGACCTTGGCGACGAAGTCATGCAGCTTGCGAGGCAGAAACATCTCCTGCCACTTGGTGAGGTCCGTGTCGGCCGGGCGGCCGAGACCAATGTCGACGCCGAGTACTATCGGCGCGTTGGACTGCATGAGGCGCAGTGCGTGCCAGCGGTAGGTGGTGCCGGTAAGACTGCGCGCCTGCACCGCGATCGGACCGCCGAGTGCGCGATCGATGAGATCGCGTACGCGCGTCGAGCAGTTGTCGCGAAAGTAGTCGTATCGGTAGTTCACGTTTTCGGGGAGCGCGTTCCACCTGATCGCCGCGAGAATCGTGTCCCTTTGCGCGGGCAGCAGGTCCAGCTCCTGCGCCACGACCGATCGATTCCAGTATCTGTACTCGAGGAGGATGTTCTCCATCGAGTCGCCGCCCATCGAGTAGAGCATCATGCCCTTGAGGAATCGGGCGATGAAGTGCGGCTGGCGAAAGCTGAACACGCCCCAGTTGAACACGGTATCGCGGTTGGTCACGTTGTCGTGAATCCAGATCGCGTTGTGCCCGAACAGCTCCCAGATCTGCGTGCCGTTCCCCATCGTGAGCAGGTACACGGTCACGTTTTGCCCGGTCTGGTGGAGGGGATCGGGCTGCGTGAGAACGGATGCCGGCGGCCTGGGCTGCTGCGCGCCGATTGTACCAGCGGTCGTCAGCACCAGCGCGGCGCGGAGGAGCGAGCGGAGCATTGGCGGAAACCTAATCGCCGATTCGTTCAGGCGGCGGCGATGCGCCTGGCCACACACAGAGCGAGCGCCATCACGGTGATCATGGGGTTCACGCCGCTCGACGCCGGAAACGCGCTGGCGTCGGCCACGTAGAGTCCGCGAGCGCCGAACACCTCGCCGCGGTCGTCGCAGACCGCCGTGCGCTCGTCCCGTCCCATGCGGCATGTGCCCATCTGGTGCGCGCTGAACAGTGTCGACCAGTTGGCATCGACACGTTCGGCCATGATGCGCTCGCAGAAGCGATCGATGTCGTGCTGCGTCGTCGCTGCGCTCCGCGTGAGCGACAATCCGCGCGTGTGCAGCGTGTGGACCTCCTCGGCGCCCGCGGCCCAGTGCAGGCGCGCCGCCGCGGCGATCCCGCGAGCGAGCAGCGCGCGTTCCGCGCTGCCGGGCCGATAGGTGATCGCGACGCTGCCGTCACGTCGCGCGCGCACGCGGCCGCCCGCCCCGTCACGCGTCAACACGATGATCGCGCTGGTGTGGGCGGCGCGCTGCATCGTGCGACGGTGCGCGCCGGCGCTCGTCCAGGCCGCTCCCAGGGCCATGAGGCCAACGTGAGCCGGCGCCGTCTCGAACCGCACGCCGTAATGGCCCGACAGGCGCGCGAGCTCGCCGCTCATGACGGTTTGCGGCGGCCCTTTCCACGCCTCGATCGGTTCGGCGTACTCTCCCGCGGCGGCGCTCGTGGGATGCAGATACAGGTTCTCCCCAAGTTCGGCGAGCGTGATCCCCGAACGCTGCAGCAGTGCGGGACTCTCGATGCTTCCCGCGCAGACGATGACGCGTGGGGCGCGCACCGTCAGGTCGAAGCTTTCCCCGGCCGCGCTTCGCGCCGTGGCGCGGACGCCGGTCACACGGCCGGCGGCGATCGTCACGCGATCGGCGTGGCAATCGGCGATGATTCTCGTGTCGCCGAGCCGCTGCGCATCATGGAGATACGTGACCGTGGTCGAGCGCTTGCCACCAATCCGACAACCGAACGCGCAGTACCCGCATTGCGATGGATCGCAACCCCGGGCGTTTCGCGGGATGCGCTCGTGGTCGAAGCCCAGGGCGGTGCAGCCTCTCTCGAGGCATGCGTTGTTCCCGTTCACGATACTCTCGTCGGTCGACACGCCGATGCGCTCCGACACGTCGTCGAGCGCCTGCGTGAATTCGTCCGATCGGAACAGCTCCGTGCCGGACCGGTGGCTCCATTCGTCGCGAACGAAGTCAGGCGTACGGAGCGACGTTTGCCAGTTCACCGCCGTCCCACCGCCCAGGCACGCGCCGGCGAGAATCGCGATTGACGCGTCCCGAGTCGACGTCAAACCGGCGCCGTGGTACAACCGCTGAATGCCGTCGAGCTCGCGCTGCACAAAATCCGACGCCTGGTCTCCCGGACCGGCCTCGAGCACGATCACCGACATCCCGCGGCTGGCGAGTTCCGCCGCGACGACTCCGCCGCCAGCTCCCGAACCAACCACGCACACGTCGCAGTCGAGCGTCGTGCTCCGTCCAACGCGCGTCAGCCGCAGCGGCTCCGCCCGTGCCGAAGGCAACGGAGACGGCGCGTACCCGATGCGAGGCCAGAGCGGGTTCATCCCCGCGTCGTCGGTGACGGAGTAGAACAGGAAGCTGGTCAGACGTTTGAGCGCCTGAAATCCGCTTCGAAGCTGCGGCAAACGGCGCGTCGACATCGCGACGAGCAATTGCTCGCGCTCACCGTCGGACATCTCGACGATTCCGCGCGGCACACCGCACAGCAGCGCGCCGAACATGCGGCCGTCCATCAATCTCAGCAGCTGACGCACCTCGGCGCGCTCGATGGCTGGAAGGATCGCGATCGCGCGCTCGGCGGCCTGCGGAACGCCGACGTCGAGCGCGCTCGTACCGAACAACACCTGATCGTCCGCCCCAGCCGCCGGCAGCGATGGATGGAATGCCTCGCAGACGGCGCGAAGTGTGTCGCGCTCACTATCGGTCAATTGATCGACGTCGCTCATAGTTGCCTTCAACTTGCAGTGAATCCCGTGACGGAGCCAACCGATCCAGGCCGAGGTGGACCATGGCATGGGGACGATCGCGTCAGGGTGACCGGGAACGGGACGAACACGCCGATGCGCGCACGGCCGCGCTGCTCGCTCCGCTGCGCGCGGCCGCGCGGCCGCTCGAGTCTCCGCGCGACCTCGACCCACTCGTCGACCGGATCGGCGACGCCCGGTTCGTGCTGCTCGGCGAAGCGTCGCACGGAACGTCCGAGTTCTACACGTGGCGGACGGCGCTCTCCAGGCGGTTGATCGAGGACCGAGGCTTTTCGTTCATCGCCGTCGAGGGCGATTGGCCGGACTGCTATCGCGTGAACCGCTACGCCAAGCGACTGCCATCGGCCGGCGACAATGGCGAGCAGGTGTTGCACGCGTTCGAGCGGTGGCCGACATGGATGTGGGCCAACCGCGAGGTGGTCGATCTCATCGAGTGGCTGCACGAGCACAATCGCGGCCTCGCGCCCGAGCGGCAGGTCGGCTTCTACGGGCTCGATGTGTATTCGCTCTGGGATTCCATGCGTACCGTGACGGAATACCTGGAGCGAATCGATCCGCGGTTCGCCGCTTCGGCGCGGCGCGCCTACAACTGCTTCGAGCCCTACGCCGAAGACGTGCAGGAGTACGCGCGCGCGACGGCGCTCGTGCCCACGTCGTGCGAGGACGAAGCCGTGTCGGTGCTGACCGAGCTGCGTCGCAACGCGCCGCAGTACCGCGAGGACGGACGGGAAGGGTACTTCAACGCGGAACAGAATGCGCTCGTCGCCAGGAACGCCGAGTTGTATTACCGAACGATGGTTCACGGCGGGCCGACATCATGGAACGTTCGCGACAACCACATGGTCGAGACGCTCGACCGTTTGATGGAGCACCACGGTCCCGACGCGCGGGCGATCGTCTGGGAGCACAACACGCACATCGGCGACGCCCGGTTCACGGACATGGCGCGCGCCGGGATGGTCAACGTGGGACAGCTCGTGCGCGAGGCGCACGGCCGTGAAGGCGTCGTACTCGTGGGGTTCGGCACGCATCGCGGCACCGTCATCGCCGCCGACGAATGGGGCGCGCCGATGGAGCGAATGCGCGTGCCCTCGGCGCGCGTCGGCAGCTTCGAGGACGCGATGCACGATGCCGCGGTGGGCGATGCGCTGCTGTTGTTCGACGGCTCCGACGACGGCGGTGTTCGCGGACTCGACACGCCGCTCGGGCATCGCGCGATCGGCGTCGTGTACGATCCGAGCTACGAGCGGTGGGGGAACTACGTCCCGACGATCATGCCGAGGCGGTACGACGCGTTCGTGTACGTGGACGAGACGCGGGCGGTGGATCCGCTGCACATGCCTGTAAGGGTCGAGGGCGAGGCGCCGGAAACATACCCGTCCGGAGTTTAGCTCGGCTCGCGGCTAACGGCGCTCGGCTTAGCTGACGGCTGATGGCCGGCGGCTCGAGCTGACGGCTGATAGCTGACAGCACTAGCCGTCGGCTGACAGCCTGGCTGACGGCTGACAGCCTGGCCGTTAGCAGAGAGCCCAGCTGGAAGCGGTCAGCGGTCAGCTCGAGCAGTTAGCGGTCAGCCGTCAGCTAAGCCGAGTGCCGTTAGCCGTAAGCCGAGCCGAACTCTACTCGTACAGCTCATCCAGCTTCAACGCAGCCAACTCCACGAGATACTCGCCAATCCGCTCCACCGCCGCGCCGACATACGCGGCGCCTTTCTCCGCCGTCGACTTCGCCGGATTGCCGATCCCCGTATCGGCTGTCACTTCCGTCCACCGGCGCGGCGCCCACGCCCAACCTTCTCGAACTCCCCGCAGTCGCGACCGCCGTGCCCGCCCCGGGCCGGCACTTGCAAGCGGCCGCACGAGCTCGGGAGCGAGATGCAGCATCGCGCTCGTCTCGGCCTCTCCGGCGTGATCGCCGGCCTCTTCGACGAATCGTGTCACGTCCACGCATGACCACCAGTTGATGGTCGACAGGAAGACGCGTGTCGACGGCTGCAGCTCGCGGATGATTTGCCGAAAGTCGTTGCCGCCGTGGCCGTTGAGGATGAGCAGCTTGTGAATTCCCTGACCGTCGAGTGACGACACGATGTCGCGCAGCAGCGCGGCCTGCGTACTCGGATTCAAATTCACGCAGAGCTTGAGGTCGAGCTGTGTCGTGTTCACGCCGAATGGAACGGTGGGCAGAACGACGACGCGCGCTCCCCGTGACCACGCGCGTTCCGCGGCGCGAATCGCGACGTGCTCGGCCTGGACGTTGTCCGTGCAGTATGGGAGATGGTAGTTGTGTGGTTCGGTCGCGCCCCATGGCAGGATGGCGGCGGCGTACGGTGTGGGATCGACGGTGTGCCACGTCGATTCGGCGAGCACATAGGGGCGTTCGGTCATTCAGTTGCGTGAACGGGGGCGGGGGATCGGGAAGGAGGTCGTGACCGTGACGGCGAACCTGGGGATGAGGCGGAATCAACGGTTCGGCGCCGGCTCGCGAGCCAATGATCGAGCGCCCACACGCCACCGCCGGCGAATGCCAGGTACAGCATCACGAAACAGAACAACACGACGTTATCGCCGCGATTGTTGATCGGGAAGAACGAGCGCTCGATGTGCACCTTGAAGTAGGCCACCGCCATCTCGCCGGATGCGAGAACCGCCGCCGGACGCGTGAACAGACCAACGATGATCAACAAGCCGCCGATCGTCTCGATCATTCCGGCCAGGCCGAGCAGTGAGATCGGGTGGTACGGAATCGCCGTCGCGGCTGGCGGCAAATCGAAGACCTTCTGCAAACCGTGCTCGAAGAACAGCAATCCGGTGACGATCCGCAGGACGCTCAGCGCGCGGGCCGCCCATGGGGAGTTCGAGTCGTCGAAAAACATCACGCTCCATCCTCACTTGAAATGGACGTTCAAGGCACGGCTCGCCGCATTCGGCATGCGCCGTGCGTCCCCTGGGTCGCACCTTCAACAAGGAGCGCGCCATGGCCGACGCCAACGAGAAACAGGGAAAGCAGCGTGCCGATCGCCCGGCCGACGATTCGCTGGGCGACGCTCGTTTCGACCCCGAGCACCAGAACGACAACGAATGGCTCAGGGATCAGGTTGGTGAGGACCGCAACCTGAGCGGCTCGAGCACGTTCCACACGCTCCCGGATCAGCCCAAGGAGAGCGGGAATTCCCGTGATGAGAGCAGCGCCGAAGACCGTGACGCCGGCAGCGAGGACGCGCAGCGACGGCAGTCCAATCGCTAACGCTCGCTAATCCGCGGCGAGCTCGACCGGTTCCTGCGTAACGCCGGGGGAGCTGACCAGCGCGACCAAACCGCCGCTGATGGCGAGTACGTACAGCAGCAGGCCGACAAGCCAGAATGCGTGGCCGATCGACTGGTCGTAGGGAAGCCAGCCGAATCGCCCGAGCATGTACGCCCAGTCATGCTCACCGCCGCCGACCAGCGGCAACTCCTGCGCGCGCGCATCACGCACGTACACGGAGATGTTCCAGCAGTTCTGCCCGAGCCACCACACGACGCACGAAGCGGCATGACGGTCCTTGCGCCGCAGAAAATACCCGGCGAAGAGACTGGGCATGATCAACTGGAAGAGCGTACCGCCCAGGAACTGGATGAACTCGCCGAACGGCGCGAACACGAGATGACCCGTCTCGTGGATCGGCAGATCGACCGAGTCCATGAGCGAGCCGCCGCCCGGGTGTAGCGCCAGGCGGAAGCCGTACAAGGCCAATGCGATCGTGAGTCCGAGTCGCGCGCCGCGGTTGGCATCCATGCGAGTTCGACGGGTGCGGCCGCTCGAAGGCAACCGCGCCGCTACTTCTCCGGACGCGCGACCCAGCGGTTGTTCGAGCGATCGATGTCGGGAAACGCGTTTTCCGGGTCGATCTCGATCGCCGTGACTGCTGCGGGATCGTCCAGCATCAGCGTGTAGCGGCGAGCGCCCTGCAGCCACACGTCGACCGGAATCTCGCGCCGCTCGACGCGACTGCCACGCGTGACGGACAGACGCACCGGCATGGGAGCAAGTCCGCGATCCTCGATCGTCACCGCGAGCTTGCCGTTCACCGTTGTGACTGAGCCGATCGCCTGATCGAGGGTCCAGGTCTCGTACCACCACGTCCGCCAGAACCAGGACAGATCGCGCCCGCCCATCGAGTTGAAGGTGTTGAATAAATCGTACGGCGACGGATGCTTGTCCACCCAGCGCAGTCCGTAGGTCCGGTAGGCCGATGCGAAGCCTTCGTTGCCGAGCAGCGCGCGAAGCGCGCTCATGTTGGTCGACATCTTGTCGTACGACGCGATTCCATACGCCGGCGTGCCGGGGGGATACTGATCGCCCGGACGCATGAGCGGCACTTCGCTATCCGTGCGCGCGAGCGCCAGGTACGCGTCGCGCGAGATCCGTTCGCGGTCGTAGCCCTTGAAGTACGCTTGCATTCCCTGCGCCTGGTTGAATCGCGTGAGTCCTTCGTCCTGCCACGCGTAGCGTCGCTCGTCCGAGCCGACCTGCATCGGGAACCACATGTGCGCCGTCTCGTGCACCTGCACCGAGTAGAGCGAGAGTGTGTCGCGCGGTCCGCCGATGCACGTGAGCATCGGGTACTCCATACCGCTGCACGACGCCGGGCCGTCCAACGCCGTCATCTGCTGCCACGGGTACGGCCACAAATAACTCGACAGGAATTCGACGACGTTGCGCTCGTATTCGGCGGACTTGTCCCACGCCCAGCGTCGCGCCTCGGGACGATAGAAAGTGTTGACGACGGTCGTGTCCGGCTTGTGATCGGCGTCGCGATCGCCGACGACGGCGATGGTCGCGTCCCAGAGGAACTTCGACGACGCGCCCCAGTCGAAATCGCGCACGTTGTTGGCGCGGAAGCGCCACGTGACGACGCCGTCGAAGCCGGTGTTCGTGGCTTTGTTCGCGCCGGCGCCGCGATCCTGCTCGCGTACGACGTGCACGACGCTCGCGCCGCGGCGCGCCTCCGCCAGCCGATCGCGTGTCTGGCGCGACAACACGTCCGCCGCGTTCGTGAGCTCGCCCGTCGCGCCGACGAGCCAGCCTTGCGGTACCGTCAGGCCCACCTCGTAGTCGGCGTAGCCCATGTAGAACTCGGCGCTGCCGAGGTACGGATCGATCTGCCAGCCGGTGAGATCGTCGTAGACCGCGAGTTGCGGATACCAGTACGCGATCATGAACACGTCCCCGGTCGTGCCTTCGCGCGGTGCGCCGTCGGGCGGCACCTGAAACGCCCACGCGATGTCGAGGTCGAGCGAGTCGCGCGGCGACAGCGCGCGTGGAAGCGACACGCGCATCAGCGTGCCGTTCACCCAGTATCCCGCTCCGGTGTCTCGCTTGCTGAGCGCCTGTCCCCAAGCGGCCACGCGCAGGATCTCCATGCCGCCGGTGACCGGCACCGACTCCACTCGCGCCGCGGTCGGCGCGAACAGATTCTGATTGAGGTAAATCCAGACTGTTCGCAGCGTGTCAGGCGATCGGTTGAAGTAGCGAACCGTCTCGCGCCCATTCAGCAGACTCGTCGTCGGCACGAGCTCGGCGTCGATGCGATAGCGGGCGAACTGCTGCCAGTAGTTGGGGCCGGGCTCGCCGGTTCGCGTGCGCGTGCCGCGTTCGACGGCACGCGTGAATGCGCGCGTCTCGAAGACGGGGTAGGGAATGGGTCGCGAGGGACTGGCGGTGGGAACTGGCGCAGGTGCCGCCCGATGCAATGGCCAGCGTGCGCAGCCCGCCACGATCCCTGCGAGAAGCACGACGACGGGTAGGATTCGCATCCAGCAATATCGCGCGCGGGCGGGGTGGAGTTCAAAGGAACGGCGCGAACAGTTCCAGCGCACGCCACGTATATTCGGCAATCCCGCCCCCTACGGCTGTTGGAGGATCCATGTACCAACGCACGGCCCCCCGCCTCGCGCTCCTCTGCGCGATCCCGCTCTTCCTCGCGACCGTCGCGACCGCGCAGCAGGATCCCGCGTCCAATGCGGCAACGCCTGTAACGCGCATCGACACCGGCGCCAAGAAGGTGCTCGGCCTCGCCGACATCGGTCGTTGGAAGCGGATCAGCAACGCGGATCTCTCTCCCAACGGCGCCTGGATGACCTACGTGTACGCGCCCAACGACGGTGACGACACGCTGTTCGTGCGCCAGTTGTCGGGGACTACGACCCACACGATTCCCGGTGGCTCGGCGCCGCAGTTCTCCGACGATTCCCACTTCGTCGGCTACTTCGTGAGCCCACCCGAAGGACGCGGCGGCCGAGGAGGGCGCGGTGGCGGTGGCGGTGGTCGCGGACGCGGAGGACAAGCCGACGGGACGGCACCCGCCGGGCCACCGCGCCGGTTCGAGCTGCTCGATCTCTCCACCGGCGCCAAGTATCAGGTGCCGGACGGCGCAACGTTCAAATTCTCGAAAGGCTCCAGGTTCGTCGCCGTTCGCACCAACAAGGCGAACGCGTCGGCCAAGAACAACGGGGCCGATCTGGTGCTGCGCGATCTGACCGCGGGCGTCAGCCAGAACATCGGCAACGTGAACCTCTACGATTTCGACGACGCCGGCCGGACGCTCGCGTACACGGTCGACGCCGCCGATCGGATCGGCAACGGCGTCTACGTGATCGATCTGGCGACATCGCGGTCGAAGGTTCTGAGCTCGGCGGCCGCCGACTACGACCAGCTCTCGTGGAGCGACAAGGGCTCCGGACTCGCCGTGCTGCGCGGCGACAAGAAGAAGGAGAACGTGCAGCGTGATAACGCGCTGCTGGTGTGGCGCGACCTGTCCGCCCCCAAGCTTGCGGCGATCGAGTACGATCCGTCCGCGGACTCCGCGTTCCCCAAGACGCTCGTCGTGAGCGAGCTCGCACCGCTCCGCTGGACGCGCGACGGCTCTCGCATCTACGTGGGGCTCAAGGAGCAGGAGGCCGAACGGCCGTCGAGCAGCGACCCGCAGGCGAACGTCGACGTCTGGCACTGGAAGGACGCCGAGGTTCAGTCGGTGCAGATCGTCCGGGTCGCGCAGGAGCGTCGTGCCACGTTGCCGGCGGTGTTCGATCTGACGATCCGAAAGCTGGTCCGCGTAGCCGATGACGCGATGCGAACCGTGACGCCGACGGCGGACGCTCGCTGGGCGATCGGTCGCGTCGACACGACCTATCGTGGCGAAGTGGCATGGGGCGGGAGCCGCGGCGACTACTACCGCGTGAACACCGCGACGGGCGAACGATCGCTCATCGACCGAGGGCTCGCGCGCACGATGGGCAGCTCTCCCGACGGCAAATGGTTCCTCTATCTCAAGGACAGCAAGGTCGTCGCCTACAACCTCGAGACTGGCCGCGGCACGACGCTCGGCGGCAGCGAGAAGCTAAGCTTCGTCGACGAGACCGACGATCATCCGTATGAGAAACCCGTGTACGGCGTGGCCGGATGGTCGAAGGATGGGAAGTACGTCCTCCTTAATCACCGTTTCGACGTATACGCCGTGCCACTCGACGGCGGGAAGGCGGTGAATCTGACCGGCGGTGTGGGCGACGCGCAGGAGATTCAGTTCCGCATCGTGCGGCTGGACCGCCCGGGCGGCGGCGGTCGTGGCGGCCGCGGTGGCGCGGCGTTCGCCGCGGCGCAGAACGACGAGGATCAAGGCATCGATCTATCCAAGCCGCTGCTGCTTTCCGCGTACGGCGAATGGACGAAGAAGTCCGGCTACTACACGCTGCCGCCTGGCGGCAAGCCGGCGCCGCTCGTGTTCGAGGACGCGTCGGTCGGGCAGGCGCAGAAAGCGGAGAACGCCGATCGCGTCATCTTCACGCGGCAGACCTTCAGCCAATTCCCCGACTACTGGGCCACCAATGGCTCGTTCACGTCGCCGACCAAGGTGACGGACGCCAATCCGTTCATCGGCGAGTATCGGTGGGGTAAGCGCGTCCTCGTCGATTTCAAGAATGCCAAAGGCCAGCACCTGCAGGGAACCCTCACCCTGCCCGCGAACTACGAGCAAGGCAAGAAGTACCCGATGCTCGTCTACTTCTACGAGAAGCTGTCCAACACCCACCACCAGTTCCCGACGCCGATCTACGACGATCGACCGCACTTCGCCGAGTACGCGAGCGACGGATACCTCGTGTTCGAGCCGGACATCGTCTACGAGATCGGAAAGCCCGGGAGCTCAGCGCTCGATTGCGTGACGAGCGGCGTGAAGAAGGTGATCGAGTTGGGGTACGCCGACCCGGCGCACATCGGCATCCAGGGACACAGTTGGGGTGGATACGAGACCTCCTACATCCTCACGCAAACGGACATGTTCGCCGCCGTCGTCACCGGCGCGCCTCCCACGAACCTGATCAGCTTCTACGACGAGACGTACCCGGGCACCGGCACACTGCAACAGGGCATCGTCGAAGTGGGCCAGGTCCGCATGGGCACGAACCCGTGGGACAACAAAGCGCTGTTCGAGGAGCAGTCGGCCATTTACAACGTGCGAAACATCAAGACGCCGTTCCTGATTCTCCACGGTACGGCCGACAATGCCGTCGACTGGCACCAGGGATTGGAGCTGTACGGGGCAGCGCGGCGTTGGGGCAAGCAGGTGATCCTGCTGTCGTATCCGGGCGAGCCGCATCATCTGGCGCGCAAGGAGAACCAGAAGGACTTCCAGCAGCGGATGAAGCAGTTCTTCGATCACTACCTCAAGGGCACGCCGGCACCCAAGTGGATGATCGACGGCGTACCGCAAACGAAGAAGGGCGGGCCGATCGAGTAGGTCGTCGGTCGATCGGGCCAGCTCCTAAGGACGTCGGGTGGCGATCTGATTCGATGGATGAAGCAGCCGAACCCCGACTACATCCCCCGACGCGTATCTCCCACGTCCGCCGTCGCGGCGAACGTCGGCTTCCGGCGCGCCGGCGCCGCCTGCTCGAACGCGTACGCGAGCTTGAGCAGCGTCGCCTCGGTCCACGCCCCGCCGACGAACGAGATCCCGACCGGAAGCCCGCGCACGAAGCCCATTGGCACGGTGACGTGCGGATATGCCGCGACCGCGGCGGGCGAGGTGAACGAAGCGCGTCCTCCCGCGTCCCCGTTCACGAGGTCGATCAGATCGGCGGGTCCCTGCGTGGGCGCGACGAGCGCGTCGAGCTTGTGCTTCGCGATGGTGGCGTCGATCCCCTGCGCGCCCATCAGGCGCCGGTTCTTCGCAAGCTCGTCACGGTACTTCTTCTCCGTGAGCGGCCCCTTTTTGACCGCCTGTTCCATGATCTCCTGCCCGAAGTACCGCAGCTCGCGCGCGGCGTTCTTCGTGTTGAACGCGATCACGTCCGCCAGTGAATGCACGGCGACGTTCGGGGCTAACGGTCGAAGATACGCGTCGAGGTCCGCCTTGAACTCGTAGAGCAGGAGATCAAACTCCGAGTCGTCGGTCTGGCCCGCCGTCACGATATCGGCTGGATCGACGATTGTCGCGCCGTGCTGCTTCATCAGATCGAGCGCGTGCGCGAAGACCTTGTCGGTCTCGGTGCTGTATCCGGTGAAGCGTTTGCGCGCCACGCCAATCCGCGCGCCGCGCAGTCCGTTCGCGTCGAGCGCGGCGGCGTAATCGTTCCGGCTGTGGCCAGCGCTGGCGCGCGTGGCGGAATCGCGCGGATCGACGCCGGTGAGCGCGCCGAGGAGAATCGCCGCGTCGCGCACCGTGCGCGCTATCGGTCCCGCCGTGTCCTGGCTGTGCGCGATCGGAACGATCCCCGACCGGCCGATCAGTCCCACCGTCGGTTTGATCCCGACCAGCGCGGCCGCGGCGGATGGCGAGGTCACCGATCCGTCGGTTTCGGTGCCGATCGCCGCCGCGCAGCAGCTCGCCGCGGCCGCCGAACCCGATCCCGAGCTCGAGCCGCTCGGCGTACGATCGAGCGCGTACGGATTTCGTGTCTGGCCGCCGCGTCCGCTCCAGCCGCTGGTCGAGTGCGTCGACCGGAAGTTGGCCCACTCGCTCAGGTTCGTCTTGCCGAGGATCACGGCTCCGGCAGCGCGCAGTCGTTCGGCGACCCACGAATCACGCGCCGCGACGTTTGCCGCGAGCGCGAGCGAGCCCGCGGTGGTGTGCATCTTGTCCGCTGTATCGATGTTGTCCTTGATCAAAACGGGAACGCCGTGCAGCGGGCCGCGAACCTTGCCGGCCTTTCGCTCGGCGTCGAGTTGGGCGGCAATGGCGAGCGCATCCGGGTTGAGCTCGATCACGGAGTTGATCGCCGGACCCCGCTGATCGATGGCGTCGATTCGCGCCTGATACTGTCGCACGAGCGACTGCGACGTCTCCGATCCGCGCTGCATTCGCGTTTGCAGCTCGTCGATCGTCAGCTCCTCGAGCGCGAAGGACGGCACCTGCAGTTCGGCTGAATGCGGAGCATCGGACGCCGGGTCCCATTCACCGTGACGAGCGGCGATGGCGCCCGCGATGGTAGCGCCGACGAACGCCCGGCGGTCCATGGCATTCGTCGACGGTTTATCTGCGTCGTTCATTCTCGCGGTGGTTTGTCAGAGGTGGTTTCGAGCACGAAGCTGCCGACATCCTGCACGTAGGTTACGCCCGGCTTGAGCACAACGAACAACGCGTTCACGCTTCCCACGACTGCCATGGAGTGGTCGAAGCAGTCGCGGTACGTCATCTCCTCGATGTGCTCCGGCGCGATCTCGGAAAGAACGGAGACAGGTACGTAGGAGAACCGCGCGCGCGGTGGGGCACCGACACGTGCTCGCGCCGCCGCCATCCCGACCGGCGGCAGCGGCAGTCGAATGTGTTCACCGTTCACCCACACTTCCTGTACGCCCGTCGAGCAGCCGCCCCGGCTGGTCAGGATGTCGGGACGGAGGCGCTTGACCACGTCCCATGCGTCGACAAAAGGAATGTTGCTCTTGGCGATGTCGTCGGCGTCCAGATGGTAGCTCTTTGCCTTGACGTCTGCCTGAGCCGTGACTTTCACTGGCGCGAGCGTGTTGAGAGGGCGCGGCACCATGAGGCCGACGAACACCGTGTCCTGCGGCGCGGCCGCGAAGAACCGATCGCTTCGCGCGTAGCCGATCTTCCGCATCACGACCTGCAGATCGGTGGTGTCCTTCACTCCCGGGATGATGAGCGTTGCGTGGCCCAGACTGTCGGTGGATCCACGCGCCAGGACGTCCCGAATTCCGCGGATGACGGTGAGCTCGGCCGACGTTACCGGCGCGCCGGTCGAGTCGGTCGCCACAACGCGCACGACAACTCGACGCTGCGTTTGCGCGCTCGAGATCGTTCCGATCGACGCCACCAGCGCAATGGCGGCGAGTTGCGGTCTGATCATTGGTGTTCGCATGGCAGCTCCACGCCGTCGACGTTCGAATTGTATGCAAGTATCCGTGGCGCCGGCAAATGGGTCCCGCGCAAAGCTCCGGTAGCCGCTTCCCCCCCCGCCGCGGCATGGACGACGTTCACGGAATCAGCAGCACCTTGCCAGTCGTCGTTCGGCCCTCGAGCGCGCGGTGTGCATCGGCTGCATCGCTCAGCGCGAACTCGGCGCCAACGCGGACGGAGAGCTCGCCTGTCTCGAGCAAGCCAAGCAGCTCGCCGGCGCGCGAGAGCAGCTCGTCGCGCGTGGCGACGTAGTGTCCGAGCGTTGGTCGCGTGAGGAAAAGCGATCCCTTTCTGTTGAGAATCTGCGGATCGAACGGCGGCACTGGTCCGCTCGACTGCCCGAACAAGACCATCATCCCGCGCCGCACGAGCGTTTCGAGCGATTTGTCGAACGTCGTCTTGCCGACCGAGTCGTACACCACGTGCACGCCGGCGTCGTTGGTGATGCGCTTGGTTTCCGCGGCGAAGTCCTTGGTAGTGTAGTCGATGACTTCGTCAGCGCCGGCGTCGCGCGCAAGCCGGCGCTTTTCATCCGTCGACGCAGTGCCGATCACGAACGCGCCGCGCTTCTTTGCCATCTGACAGAGCAAGAGGCCCACGCCGCCGGCCGCCGCGTGCACCAACACGCGGTGGCCAGGAGCGATCGGAAACGTGCTCGTCGTGAGGTAGTGCGCCGTGAGACCCTGAAGCCACACGGCGGCCGCGTGCTTGATCGACACTCGCGGGGGAATCTTGACCGCGCGCTGAGCGGCGACGATTGCGCGCTGGGCGTATGCGCCGCGCACGGTCTCCGATACCACCCGGTCGCCAACGGCGAACCCCGTCACGCCCGGACCGACCGCGCGCACGACGCCCGCGGCTTCCGCGCCCGGAGTGAACGGTCGCTGCAGCGGGTACAGCCCCTCGCGCTGGTAGACCTCGATGAAGTTGACGCCGATCGCCTCGACGTCGATCAGCAGATCGCCGGCGGAAGGGACGGGATCGGGTACGTCCTCGAACCGCAGAACGTCGGGGCCCCCGGCTTCGTGAATTCGAATCGCTTTCATTGCCCGCCATCTTCTCCTCGTGAGAGTGTAAAGATGGATCCGCGGGGAATGGCCGTCACGGGCGGCGGGCGACGGGCGACGGGGCTAGCGCAGCATCGCCTTGGCGATGGTCTGCAGCTGCATGTTGCTCGTGCCTTCGTAAATCGCGCCGATCTTGGCGTCGCGGTAGAACTTCTCGGCCGGATAGTCCTTGGTGTACCCGTAGCCGCCGAACAGCTCCAGCGAAATCGAGGTCACCCGCTCGGCAACCTGGGACGAGAATAGCTTCGCCATCGCGCCTTCCATCGCGATGTCCTTGCCCGCGTCCTTGAGTCGCGCGGCATTGTACACCATGAGCCGTGCCGCCTCGAGCTCCGTGCGTGCTTGAGCGAGTTGAAATTGCACTCCTTGAAATTCGGCGAGCTTCTTGCCGAACTGGGCGCGCTCCTTTACGTACTCCGTCGCGGCGTGCAACGCGCCCGCCGCGACGCCGACCATCTGGGCGCCGATCCCGATCCGACCTTCGTTGAGCGTCTCGATCGCGATCTTGTAGCCCTGACCCACGGGTCCGAGCACGTTGCACTCGGGCACCTCGACGTCGTCGAGGATCAGCTCCGTGGTGCTCGACGCCCGGATGCCGAGCTTGTCTTCCTTTTTGCCTACGCTGAATCCCTTGAATCCACGCTCGACGACGAACGCGGTGATCCCCTTGTAGCCCGCCGACGGATTCGTGTTCGCGAACACCACGTAGATCTGCGCTTCGGCGCCGTTCGTGATCCACATCTTGCGGCCGTTGAGGATCCAGCAGTCGCCGCGCTTCTCGGCGCGCGCCTGCATCCCGAACGCGTCAGATCCCGACGACGATTCCGATAGCGCGTACGCGCCCGGCTTGTCGGACGTGAGCTGTGGCAGATACGTCGACTTGATGTAATCACTGCCGTACGTGCGAATCGGGAAATTGACGAGCGTATTCTGCACGTCCATCACGATCGCCGCCGCCGGGTCGATCTTGCTGATCTCCTCGACGCCAATCGCAACCATGAGCAGCGAACCGCCGGCACCGCCGAGCTCCTCGGGCACCTCGATACCCATCAGGCCCATCTCGAAGAACCTTGTGTACAGCGATGGGTCGATCTTGCCATCGCGCTCCATCTGCTGGACGCGTGGCTTCACCTCATCGGCCGCGAAACCGGCGACGGCGTCGCGGAACATCTCTTCGTCGTCGGAGAGGATCGTGAGCGGGGCGTGAGACATCGAGGTGTGAGCCGTTTGGTCAGGCGTGAGACGGGGTGGGGGCGGGGGCAGGGACCGGCGTCTCGATCTGTCGTGCGGCGCATGCGGCCCCGCACGCCCCAACCTCGCCGGCCGGATTCCAGCACGTGCAGGTTTCGCTGGGCGCGATCGGTGCCATGATGTCGACGCCGGCCCGCAGTGCGATCAGCTCGGCGAGCTTCTCGTGCACGCCGAACGCGTCCGTGACGCGAAACGAGACGTTCGGAAATTCCCGGGCCGCTTCGGTGACGAGCCGAGGCACGTCGCGCGTGACGTGCTTGCCCGGCGAGAGCATGTAGGGGAATGCGATCACTTCCGTTGCGCCCGCCCGCACACAGTCCGCAAATCCCTGCGTAATCGATGGCTCCGCCAATTCCATGTGCGAGTGCCGCACGATCACCGAGTCGCCTACCATGTGCTGCAGCAGGTTCGCCATGCACGACACCATGTGGTTGGCCTCAGGCTTCACAGAGCCGTGGTCGATCAGCAGAATGGCGCGCATCGTGGAAATATATCGTTGAACGGGACCCACGCGGCCCCCGGTCGTTCGCATATTGAGCCGGACAAGGCGTCGGCTGGTCGACGAGCCTTGTAGAATTCTGTCAGATTCGTCCCTGCGAGGGTGAAGTATGGCGATGGCGAAAAGCAGCCCACGGCTCGATGCCGGTCTCCTGCTGCTGCGGGCCTCGGTAGCGATCGTGCTGCTCTTGCACGGGCTTTTCAAGCTCACGCACGGAATCGGCTGGATCAGCGACTTGCTCCAGCACCACGGAATCCCGGGCATACTTGCGTATCTGGTCTATTTGGGCGAGATCGTCGCGCCACTGCTGCTCATCCTTGGAATCTTCGGCCGTTTCGCTGCGCTGCTGATGGCCGCCGACCTCCTCGTAGCGATCCTGCTCGTGCAGAGCCACAAGATCTTCACCCGAGGCCCGGCCGGCGGTTGGGGGATCGAGCTCGAGGCGCTGATCATGCTCGCATCGCTTGCCTTGGTCCTCACCGGACCCGGACGCTACTCGATCGGGCGGTCTGACCGCGCCATGCGCTGAGGGCCACACCCGGCGCGCAAACACCGATGCTCTCGTTGCCGGCTCAAGGCCGGTACGGGACTATCGCACCCGACGTATCGACTATGTACGCTTTGTACATCGAGCCGAGCCGATCCCCGTTCGTGTCGAAGCCGTCGATCGTGCCGGTGATCCCCGCAAAACCGCGCAGCTCGCGGTGCAGATAGTCCGCCAGCCGTGCGGGATCGGTGGAACCGGTGCTCCGGATCGCCTGCTCGATCAGCCGATATGCATCCGCGGCCAGCACCCAATAGACGCTTTCCGGCTCACCGCCATAGCGCGCGGCGAAGGCGCTGCGGAAGGTTCGCGCCGCCTCGTAGTCGAGGTCCCCAGGAAGCGGTGCGGTCGTGATGATGACCCCGCGCGCGTTATCGACGCCGGCCATCCGGATCACCTCCGGATTGTTCGATGCGTCTCCGAGCATCCACTTCGCATGCAGTCCGGCCTGCGCGGCCTGTCCGAGCAGCAGCCCGGCCTGGCGCCAGTAGCCGGTGAAGTAGACCACCTGGGCTCCGCTGGCGGCGATATCGGCGAGACTTCGCCGGAAGTCCGCGCCTTCTGGGTTGATCCCGTCCTCATAGACGACGTTCAGGCCCCGCTGGACCAGCGAAGCGCGTGTCCAATCCGCCAGACCACGGGCGTAGGTCGAGAAGTCATGCAGCAGCGCCACACGAGTATAGCCGAGTCGTTCGTCGATCAGTTCGGCGACGAACATGGCCTGGCGGTCGTCGGTGCCGCAGGTGCGGAAGAAACGCGCATAGCCGTTCCGCGAGAGCTGGGTCGCTGTTGCGGCCGGCGTGATCTGCAGCAGCCCAGCCTGACTGTGCACGGCCGCCGAGACTTCCGTGGCCGTGGTGTTGTAGCCGCCGATCACCGCAACTACGCCACGCTCGATCAGCCGGTTGGCGGCGACGGCGGCCTGCGCGGCGCCGCCACGGTCGTCCTCCACCAACAGTTCGACCTGTCGGCCCGCGATGCCGCCAGCGGCGTTGGTCTGCTCGATCAGCATGCTGATCGCCTTCTGCATTCCGGTCCCCTCGTAGGCCATGTCGCCTGTCAGGGGCGCCTGCAGCCCGATTCGAATCGGAGCGGTGGATTCAGGCTCCACGACGCTCTCACCGCAGCCGACGAGCGCACCGAGTAAGGCAGCGAAAACGGCCGGTATGCGCAAGCATGACGGTTTCATAGCGCACCTCCTATCGATTGAAGGTGCGCTTCCACAGATGATGAGAACGTCGGGGGGCCTGACACATCGTGTCAGGAATCGCTGGACAGCTCAGGTTCTGCTGACGCTCGAGATCGCGAGTGGTACTTGTTACACTCGCGCCGGGGACGCTTCCGCCCGCGGCGCCGCCTCGAACACCTGAAGCGCCAGCTCGACCTTCCCGAACGGCGCCGAGACCTGCACGCCCTGCACGACCGGCCTCACGCGGTCGAGCATCTCGCGCGCGATGGCGATCCCTTCGGCGATCGCGTGCTCCTTCGACTTCTCATTGGCGCGACGCATCCGCGCGATGATCGCGTCGGGCACCGAGACGCCCGGTACCTCGTTCGCGAGAAACTCGGCGTTGCGCACCGACACGAGCGGCCAAATGCCGGCGACAATCGGGATGTGATCGTTGCCGACGCGCGCCAGAAAACGCTCGAGCTGCGCCGCGTCGAACACGGGCTGCGTGATCGCGAACTCGGCGCCCGCGTCCACCTTCCAATGGAAGCGCTTGAGCTCCTGCTCCGGATCGATGGCTACCGGATTCACCCCCACGCCGATCGCGAACCGCGTCGGCTGCCCGATCGCGTTGCCGCCGGGGTCGAGCCCGCGATTCAGGTTGTTGACGAGATTCGTGAGTCCGATCGAGTCGACGTCGAAGACTGCGGTCGCGTCCGGGTAGGGCCCCATCTTCGGTGGATCGCCGGTGACGACGAGCAGGTTGCGAAGCCCGACGGCCGACGCACCAAGTAAATCACTCAGCATGCCGAGCAGGTTGCGATCGCGACAAGCGTAGTGCGTCACCGTCTCGATCCCGACCTGCTGCTCGATGAGAATGCTCGTCATGAGCGCTCCCATGCGGCTCTGCGCGCGCGGGCCGTCGGGTACGTTCACGGCATCGACGCCCGCTTCCTTGAGCCGCCGCACGTCGGCGAGCATGCGCGACGCGTCGACACCGCGCGGCGGCACGATCTCGACCGACGACACGAACTCCCCAGCCGCGAGCTTGGCCGCCCACCTGGATCGCTCGACAAACGGCACGGGCTGGCAGCTGGCGACAGGCGACTGACGACTGGCGACGGGAGCAGACGACGGTGCGCCGTCGTCCGTCGTCCGTCGCCCGTCGCCACTCGCCATCCGAGGTGCGAGCGGCCGAATGCCCTCGACGATGGCGTGGATGTGGTCGGGCGTAGTACCGCAGCAGCCGCCCACGATCTTGGCCCCCGCTTGCACGAGGTGCCGCGCGTACGTGGCCATGTACTCGGGGCTCGCCATGTACATGCTCCGGCCGCCGACGTCGCGCGGCATGCCGGCGTTGGGCTGCGCGCTCAGCTTTCGCCGCGCGTGCGGCGCCATCTTCTCGATGCACTCGAGGATCGTCTGCGGGCCCACCGAGCAGTTGAGACCGATCACGTCGGCGCCCCATGCATCGAGCGCGCGCACGACTGCTTCCGGCTCGGCGCCGTACGGGGTGCGGCCGTCCACGCCGATGGTCATCTGCGCCACGACGGGTTTGCTGGCATCGACCAATCGCGCCGCGCGAATACCTTGCTCGATTTCCTCGAGATCGCCGAACGTCTCGAAGATGAAGAGATCGACGCCGCCCTCCGCGAGCCCCTCGAGCTGCTCGCGGAAGATTGCGCACGCTTCGTCTTTGCTCGTCGGTCCGTACGGCTCCAGGCGAATGCCGAGCGGGCCGACCGCGCCGGCGACGAGGGCACGATCGCCGGCCGCTTCGCGCGCAAGACGTGCCGCGGCGCGGTTCAGCTCTTTCACCTGATCCTGCAGCCCGTGCTGCGTGAGCTTGATCCGGTTCGCGCCAAAGCTGTTCGTCTCCAGCACCTCGGCGCCGGCGGCGACGTACTGCCGGTGAATGTCGCGCACGAGATCCGGCGCGCGCACGTTCAGCTCGTCGTAGCACTGGTTGATGAACACACCCTTGCTGTAGAGCATCGTGCCCATCGCACCGTCGAACACGACGATCGCGTTGGGATCGAGCAGACGCTCCAGCGTCGGGTTCATCGCGCGCCTTCTCCGCGAACGGCGTAGTACTTCGCCTGCGGGTGATGGATGATGATCGCCGCCGTGCTTTGCTCGGGGATGAGCTGGTACGCGCTGGTGAGCGTCATGCCCAGCTCACGCTCGGCCGGCAGGATCTTGAACAGTTGCCCGTGATCCTCGAGATCGGGGCAGGCACCGTAGCCCCACGAGTAGCGCTTGCCCTGACCAGCCGGCACGCCCAGGTCATGGCGCAGTTTTCGATGCAGCCATTCGGCGACTGCCTCAGCCGTTTCGACCGCCAGGCCGTGCACGTAGTACGCTTCGGTGTACTCCCCCGCGTCCTGCAGGGTCTGGAACCGTTGGCTTGCCGCGTCGCCCACGGTCACGATCTGAAATCCCACGACGTCGACGTCGCTCGAGTCCACCGCGCGGAAGTAGTCGGCGATGCACAGCCGCTCGCGGCCCTCCTGGCGAGGGAAGTGGAAGCTCGCGATCTCGCGCGTGGTGCCGTCAGCCGCGTAGGCATCTGGATCGTAGACGATCAGATCGTTGCCGCGTGACTGTACTGGGAAGAAGCCGTACACCGCGCGCGGCGCGAGCCAATGCTCGCATTTCGCCGACTCCTCGAGGCGCTTTCGTACCGGCTCGAACTCGCGGCGAACGGTCTCGTCGTATTCGGGTCCCGAGCCGCGCGCTCCCCACTGCAGCCTGTACAGTTCGTCGAGGTCGAGCAGCGCAAACACCTCGTCGAGCGGAACGTCGTTGAGCGTGCGCACGCCAAAGAACGGCGCGCTTGGCACCGGATTGTCCGTGGTGACGTCGCTGCGCGTTCCACCCGCCGTCCCCGCGGCGGTATCCTTGCCGACATTGGTGTTCAGGAACTTGTCGTTGCGGGCGTCGTCGAGGAGCCGCGCGACGAATGACTGCCGCGTCTCGCCGTCTTGGAGACGATCCATCGTCTCGAGACCCTCGAAGGCGTCCTTGCAGTAAAACACGCCCGATTCGTACGGACGCTCGCCGTCGACGAACAGCGCGCGCCGCCCGAACCGTCGGTTGATCGCCGCGCCTCCGATCAGCACGGGGATCTCGAGCCCACGCCGATCGAGCTCCTGCACGCAGAGCGGCATCTGCTTGGACGTCGAGACGAGCAGCGCCGAGAGACCGATGGCGTCGGCGTTCACCTCGATCGCCTTGTCGATGATCGTGTTCACCGGCACCTGCTTGCCCAGATCGAACACGGTGTAGCCGTTGTTCGAGAGAATCGTGTTGACGAGCGACTTGCCAATGTCGTGTACGTCGCCGTACACGGTGGCCAACACGACGCGTCCCTTGGTGTAGCCTTCGGCGCGCTCGAGGAACTGCTCGAGGTGCTTGACCGCCTTCTTCATGACCTCAGCCGACTGCAGCACGAATGGCAGTATGAGCTCGCCCGCCCCGAACTTGTCGCCGACCTCCTTCATCGCCGGCAGCAGCACCGCGTTGAGCACCCGCACCGGCTGCTCGCGCACGCCCGCCGCGTCCAGCGCCGCCTCGATCCCGTCCTTCTTGCGGTGCACGACCATCCAATGCACCCGCTGATCCGCCGACATCCCCGCCGTCGGATCTTCCTTTTCGCCTTCGCCCGTCGCCCGCCGCCCGCCGCCCGCCGCATCGAAGTGCTCGATGAATCGTTGCAGCGCATCTGGCCGGCGATTGAACACCAGATCGTCCGCCAACGCGCGCTCTTCAGCCGGAATCTCAGCGTACGGCTGCACGTGGGCCGGGTTCACGATCGCCATGTCGAGCCCCGCTTCCACACAGTGATGCAGGAAGACGGAGTTGAGCACGGCTCGCGCTTCCGGCGCCAGCCCAAAGCTCACGTTCGACACGCCGAGGCTCGTGAACACGCCCGGCAGCTCACGCTTGATCAGACGGATACCTTCGATCGTCTCGACGGCTGAATCCACCCACTCCTGGTCGCCCGTCGCGAGCGTGAAGGTCAGATCGTCGTAGATCAGGTCTTCGGGCCGCAGCCCGTATTCGCCGACCACGATGTCGTAGATCCTGCGCGCGACCTCGAGCTTTCGCTCGCGCGTCTTGGCCATCCCCACCTGGTCGATCGTGAGCGCTACGAGTGCGGCGCCGTGCTTCTTGGCAAGCGGCACCACCCGGTCGATGCGCTCGCGGCCGTTCTCCATGTTGATGGAGTTGATGATCGCGCGACCCGGGATCGTCTCCAGCGCCCGCTGGATTACCGCTGGCTCGGTGGAGTCGATCATGATCGGCGTCTCGACGGTCATCGAGAGCAGCTTCACGACCTTGGCCATCTGCTCGGCTTCGTCGGCGCGCTCGGTAACGGCTACGCAGACGTCGAGCACGTGGGCGCCCGACTCGACCTGATCGCGCGCGACCTCGCCGATGCCCTCGTAGTCATCGGCGAGAAGCAAGCGCTTCACCTTGCGCGAGCCTTGGGCGTTGACGCGCTCGCCGATCAGCAGTGGCTTGGGATTCTGCTCGAAGTCCGTGGCGCGCATCGCGCTGGAGGCGCGGGGGACGCGCGAACCGCGCATTGCCCCGGGGACGGGCGACTGGAGTCGGACGACGGGCGACGGGCGTTGGGCGACGGACGACTGGGGACGGGCGACGGACGACTGGGGACGGGCGACGGACGCAGAGACGTCGTCACGGGCCGGAATCGCTTCCGCCGATGCTGCCGTTGCCGCCGCCTGTCGCCCGTCGCCCGTCGCCCGCTTCCCGTCGCCCGCCGCCAGTCGCTCAACGATCGCCTTCAAATGCTCCGGCCGCGTGCCGCAACACCCGCCCACGATCCGCACGCCGAATTTCTCGACGAATTCGCCGAGCATGTCGGCCATCGGTTCGGGCTCGAGCGGGTAGACGGCGTCGCCCGTGCCCGTGTTGAGGGGCAGTCCGGCGTTCGGAATGCACGACACCGGACGCGACGCGTTCGACGCCAGGAACCGAATCGGCTCGCGCATGTGCTCGGGGCCAGTCGAGCAATTGAGCCCAATCACATCGATCGGCAGCGCTTCGAGCGTCGTCATCGCGCTGGCGATGTCGGTGCCGAGGAGCATGCGACCGCTGGTGTCGAGCGTGACTTGCGCCTGGATCGGCACGCGCCGGCCGATCTCGGCGAACAATCGCTCGAACCCGGCGATCGCGGCTTTGACCTCGAGGATGTCCTGTGCCGTCTCTACGAGCAGCACGTCCACGCCGCCTTCGACGAGATACTTGGCCTGGGTGTAGTAGTTGTCCTCGAGCTCCGCGAACGTCGTGTTCGAGAGCACCGGATCGCTGCTCGAGAGGAGCAGGCCGGTCGGCCCGATCGAGCCGGCGACGAACCGCGGCTTGTCCGGCGTCGAGTACTTGTCGCAGGCCGCGCGCGCGAGCCGCGCCGCGGCGACGTTCACCTCGCGGGTCTTTTCCTCGATCCCCCACTCGCGGAGCCGGTGAGGCGTCGATTGGAAGGTGCACGTCTCCACCACGTCGCACCCGACGGCCAGGAACGACTCGTGAATCGACTGAATGATGTCGGGCCGGGTGAGAACCAGGTGGTCGTTGCACCCCTCGAGCGGCTTGCCTCCGAAATCTTCGGCGGTGGGGTGGTGCCGCTGGATGTTCGTCCCCATCGCGCCATCGAACACGAGCACGCGCTGGGCGATCGCCGCCAGGTACGGGCTTGTCGCGGCGCTGTTGCCGGAGAGCTCCGGCGGAGTGGACGAAGAACTGAGCTGAGCCATCAGTCGACAAAAAAAGAAAATGCCCGCAACGCAAAGCGCTCGGGCCGGCGCTTTAGCGGAATGTTTAACGTGGCCGCAAGTTGCCTTAAATCGCCACGGACGAATTGTCGACTGTAGTCTAACGATGCCGCGCCAACAGCACTAGACCAAGGTTTTTGACAGACCCGGCTGGGTGCTACGCGCGGCTGACGTGCTCCGGCGTGCGATCATCTGGCCCTCGCCCCGCGAGCCGCGCGCGTTCGCCAACGTGTTGCACCAGCGCCACGAGTCGGTTGCGCTCGAGCGGCAACGCGAGGTCGGCCATCACCGCGCGCTGAACCGTTGGCGACAGCGTCACGAGCGGGCTCCCGACGGCGCGATAGAGAACGAGCGCGCCACCCGGTGCGACCGGGATACTCATGGCATCGCTCGTCGATGCCGCTGCCAGTGATCGGCTTACGACCGCGACGAGCGGAGTGTGTTGCGCCGCGACTTCGCGAGCTTCGTGCAGCGTTTGCACGACCGTCGGCGTGAAGCCAAGCGCGGCGAACGATTGGGCCAGTCCCTCGAGCAACGGCAGCTCGGTCCCGACCAGGAGAATCTGCGTCATGAATTCCTGCTTTCAGCAACTTCAGTGCGCGGCGTGCTCGACGATGTCGTGGACTGCGCGCGCGGTGATTCCTTCGATCTCGACGATCTTTGATCGCGAGTGCTCGCCGGCGACAATTCTAACGGATCTGCGTCCGACGGCGAAGGTCTCCGCGAGAAATTTCACGAGCGCTTCATTCGCGGCGCCCTCCACGGGCGGCGAGGTGAGGCGCACCTTGAGCGCGTCGCCGTGCACGCCGACGATCTCGCTCCGCGCGGCCCGCGGCTGGACGTGCACCCCGAGGCGGACGCGGCCGTTGCCTTCCTGAACGCGGAGCTCACTCACGGAATTCCCAGCGCGCTCTGGACGATGTTGAGGAGGAACCAGGCCACGATCGGCGTGATGTCGATCGCTCCGATGAGCGGGATGATCCGCCGCAGCGGCGCGATCATCCACTCCGTCAGCACGTAGGACCAGCGGATCCACCTCGAGTAAGGCGAGATCGGCAGCCAGGACGAGATGACTCGCACCAGCAGCGCCAATCGCAGCAGGCTGAACGCCCAGGACACGAGCAGCAGCGGAATGCCTCTCGGCTCACTGATCCCCAGCATCACCTGAGTGAGAATTCCGCCAAGGAACTGGAGCAGCGTGATGATCAGAATGCCGAACAGGATCAAACCGACGAGCGTCCACCACGCGACCGATGTCGGCGTGCCGCCGGCGCGAAGGATGACCCGCTCCACAGGCGTCATGAGCGGGTCGATGCGCGCTCGAAAGAAGCGCGCGACGCGGCTGAAGGGACTGATGCGTCGCGTTCGCACGGCCCAGTCAACGACGCAAACGATCGCAAGGGCGATCGCCAGGTAGAGGAGAACCACGCGCACGCCGGCCACGAAGGCGGCGTAGGTGCTGAGGACGCTCATTGGCGAAAGGTGCCCGGAGCGAGTGGCGGCATCAAGCCACGAAGCGACCGTCGTCGTCGCGCCGAGCCATCACGGCGCTCCCAACCCGAGCGCGCGAGCGAGGAACGCCAGCCGGTCACTGGCGAGCGCCATCGACGCCGATGCCGGCGTTCCCGGACCGTAGCCGATATCGCGTCCCACACGGAGCAGTACTGGTCCGGGACCGGCCTGGTCGGCCTGGAGCGTTGCGGCGAACTTGTAGCTGTGGGCGGGCGTGACGACGTCGTCGTGGTCGCCGACGCTGATCAGCGTCGCGGGGTAGTGCACGCCTGGTCGCACGTTCTGCAACGGCGAATAGGCGAGCAGCGCGCGCAGAGCCGTCGCATCGTCGGGCGAGCCGAACTCGGACGCCCATCGCCACCCACCGGCGAAGCGCGTATAGCGCGTCATGTCGAACACTCCCGCGTCGATCGCGGCGCCGGCAAAGAGCTCGGGATGCTGGGTGATCGCGACTCCGGCCAGCAACCCTCCGAGCCCGTGTCCGACGACCCCCAATGAGGACGGCCGCGTGTATCGCTCACGTACGAGGAACTGGGCCGCGGAGAAGAAGTCGTCAAAGCTGGTCTGCTTTGCCGCACCAAGCGCCGCGTCACGCCAGCCGCGGCCGTACTCGCCGCCGCCGCGCACATTCGGCACGGCGACGATGCCGCCGAGCTCGAGCCACGCCGCGAACATCGGGGAGTACGTCGGAGTTGCCGACTCGCCGAACGCACCGATACCCGCCAGCAGCGTCGGATGCCGGCCGTTCAGCGTGATGCCGCGCCGCGCAGTTATGTACATCGGAATGCGCGTGCCGTCCGTGCTCGTGTAAAAGAGCTGTGTGGTTTCGAACTCCGAAAGGCTGTCGGACGGCCATTCCTTGAATGGCATTACCGCACGCGTATCGAAATCGTACCGGTACACCGTGGGCGGCTGAAGGAACGACGTGTACGTGAAGTACAGCGACCGGTCGTCGGCGTGCGGACTCAGCTCCGTCACCGTGCCAATGCCGGGCAGCGGGACCGACCCGCGCGCGCCGCCGTCCAACGCGTACAGCTCGAGCACGGAATGCGCGTCGCGGAGCCGGTGGACCACGATCCGGTCGCCGACGCGCCGCGCGCCGACGAGCGGGTCGTAGGTTTCGCGCACGATCGTCGTCCAGTGAGACTCGTCGGGCGAGTTGATGTCGACCGCCACGAGTCGCGATCGTGCGGCGTTCTTGTTGGTGCGAATGAAGAACAGTTGCCCGGCGTTGCCAACGAACTCGTACCGAGCGTCGCCGGCATCGAACAGCTTGACGAGCGGCGCGGCCAGATTCGGTCGCTTGGGATTGTCGAGATCGATCAGATAGAGGCGGTTCCGTGCTTCCATCCGCGGCTGCGCGGCGATCACCAGGTAGTGGCCGTCGTCGCTCACCGTGGCGTCGAGGAGCCAGTCCGGACGATCGGCTGCCTCGAACACCAGCTGGTCGGAGCTCTGAGCGCGATCGAGACGATGGTAATACAGTTGCTCCCGGCCAATTGCGGCGACCGGATTCGCGCCCGGCGCGACTCGGCCGGGATCCGTGCGTACATAGAAGAAGCCGCGTGCGTCGGCCGTCCAGGCCAGCGGCGAGCGCTTCAACCCCTGCAATTCGCCCGCGACGTCCTGGTTCGAGCGCGTATCCCGCACACGCACGGTGCGCCACGACGATCCCTGCAGAGCGACCGCGTAGGCGACGTATCGCCCATCGGGTGAGGGAGACTGATCGACAATCGCGAGCACGCCGTCGTGCGAGAAGGCGTTGGGATCGATGACGAGCTTCGCCGGCGCGTCGCGGTGGTCCTGGGCGCGAACCGTTGGCAGATTCTGCTCGGGCGTCTGCTCGAAGAAGAAGAGTCGGCCGCCGCCGGCTCGCGGCGACTTGACGTCGGTGTAGGCGGCGGCCTGGCGCAGCTTGTTCGCGATCTCCTCCCGCTGCGCCACGCTACGCAAAGACGAGTCGGTGAGTCGGTTCTGCGCGGCCGTCCAATCGCGTACGTCGTACGAGGTCACGGCTTCGAGCCAGCGGTAAGGATCGGCGACGCGGATGCCGTTCAGATCATCGCTCTGTGCTCCGCGCGGCGTGGCCGGGTACTTGAGGAACGCAGTGCCTTGTGCGCCCGCGTCGCGCCTGGCCCCGAGCGCGCAGGCGAACGCAATGGCGAGTATTGGCAGCCGTAGAGCTGCGGCGGCGGGATTGGCCTTCATTGTCTCGGGAGCACGTCGCTTCTTAGACTGAAGACAACCTCAAACGGTTCCGAAATGCCTGCTCGGCCCGCTTCCAGCGCACCATCAGCACGCCGTCCAGTGCCGGACGGCAGACGACATTGGCTCGTGAAATCCGAGCCGAGCGAGTTCTCATTCGACGATCTCATCTCGAGCCCGAATGGTACGACGAGTTGGGATGGTGTGAGAAACTACGCAGCGCGCCTTCATTTGCGCGCCATGAAGGTGGGCGATCTCGTGCTCTTTTATCACTCGAGCGTGGATCCGAGCGCTGTCGTCGGCATCGCCGAGGTGGTCCGCGAGGCGTACCCGGATCCGAGTGCGTTCGATCGCAAGGATCCTCATTTCGACGCCAAGAGCAAAAAGGCGGATCCCACATGGTTCGCCGTGGACCTCCGGGCTATCGGCGCACTCGAGCGCCCGGTCACCCTGGACGAGCTCAAGCGGACTAAAGGCCTGGAGCAAATGGCCCTCATCCGAATCGGCCGGCTCTCCGTGCAGCCGGTTACGCCTCGTGAGTACGAGATCGTGACAGGACTCGCACGCCGCTAAGCTGCCGCTGGCCCGATGGTCACGGCAGGATTGAACTACTCAACGCGAAGGCGCGAAGGCGCGAAGGCGCAGTTAGTATCGTTGTGTATTTCGCCCCCCGGCGAGGGTTAGACGGGTCGGGTGGTTGGAACGCCGATCGACGCGGATGATGCGGAGGTGACGGATCGCCCCATGTGGCGCGACGACTCGGCTCGCCACGAGCCGGACGAACTTTTCTTTGGGACTGCCGCTCGGACTGCCACGAGGACCTACCCGAGTGGCCGTTACCAAGAAAATCCCGGCGCGTTGGGCGTGGCACCCTCCGCCGTGAGGAGTCGGTCCGCGGGCGTCCGCCCGCCTCCGCGCGACTCCGCGTTCCCAACCACCGGAACCCGCCAAGTGACCGCCCGCCTGGATGCGCACGCGGCCCTCTGCGTCTCCGCGCCTCCGCGTCTCTGCGTTGAGTAGTTCAATCCGGGCTCGTTGCGCGACAAGCCAACCCCCATAACAAAAAGACCGGAGCCGAAGCTCCGGTCTATCTGCCATAGCTGCCGTCTGCTACTTGCGCAGGGCGTCCTTCTTGGGCTGTGGGAACTTACTCTTGAGCTTGCTCTGATAGTCCCGCTCGCCGTAGCCGACGTAGATCTGTCGCGGGCGGGCGATCTTCTGCTCCTTGTCGTTGAGCATCTCTTCCCACTGCGACAGCCACCCGGCGGTGCGTGCGACCGCGAACAGCACCGTGAAGAAGTCCGTCGGGAAGGCCATGGAGCGGTAAATGAGGCCCGTGTAGAAGTCGACGTTCGGGTACAGCTTGCGTGAGACGAAGTAATCGTCGTTGAGCGCGACTTCCTCGAGCTTGAGCGCGATCTCGAGATCCTTGTCCATCCCGACCTGCTTGAAGACTTCGTCGGCCAATCGCTTCACGATTTTCGCGCGGGGATCGTAGCTCTTGTACACGCGATGGCCAAAGCCCATCAGGCGGCTGCCCTTTCCGCTCTTCACGTCGTCGATGAACGCCGGCACGTTCTTGGGGTGGCCGATCTCGTTGATCATGCGGAGCACCTGCTCGTTCGCACCACCGTGAAGCGGGCCATACAGCGCCGCCACGCCGGCGGCGACGGCGGAGAACGGATCGACGTGCGATGAGCCGACAGCGCGGACGGCGTTGGTCGAACAGTTCTGCTCATGGTCCGCGTGCAGAATGAAGAGGACCTCGAGCGCCTTCACGAAGACGGGATTGGCCTCGTACTTCGGTTCGGACATCCGCGCCACCATCGAGAGAAAATTCTCGACGTAGCTCAGATCGTTGTCCGGATAGATGAACGGCAGTCCCTTGACGTGTCGGTAGCAGAACGCGGCGAGCGTCGGCAGCTTGGCCAGGAGCCGCACGATCGAAATGTTCCGCTGCTGGGGATCGTGGATGTTCTTGGCTTCGGGATAAAACGACGACAACGCGGCCACCGTCGAGCACAGCATCGCCATCGGGTGCGCGTCGTAGCGGAAGCCCTGAAGGAACGTCTTGATGTTCTCGTGCACGTACGTGTGGTACGTGATGTCCTGCACCCACTTTTCGTATTCCTGCTGCGTCGGCAGCTCGCCATGGCGGAGCAGCCACGCCACCTCGAGGAACGTCGCGCCTTCGGCGAGCTGCTCGATGGGATAGCCGCGGTAGCGCAGAATCCCTTTGTCGCCATCGATGAACGTGATCGCGCTCTTGCACGACGCGGTGTTCATGAAGGCGGGATCGTACGTCATGAGCCCGAACTCTTCGGGCGCGGTTTTGATCTGTCGCAGATCCATCGCGCGGACAGCGGTGTCGCCTTCGACGCCGCCTTCCAGGATCTGAAATGGATATGGTTTGCTGGTTCGGGAATCCTTGACGTCGAGCGTTCCCGTTGCTCGAAGCTCTCCCGACGGCGCCTGAGGCAGCGTCTCTTGTGCGGTGGCCATACTCACGTATCTCCAATGAGGTCGAGACGGAGCACGGAGCACCGTCTCACGTGAGCAGAAATCTAAATCCTCGAAGATTCGTGCAATCGGCGAACGCCGTACCCCGTGTCGGGCCTGTCCCGCTCGTCTTACTGCGGTGTCTGCGAGCCGCCGCGACGCCCCTCGCCAAACGCGGATGCGCCGTGGCTGTCGGCGAGCAGCCGGGTCGTAAACCGCTGACCCTCCGAGATGCGCTCGACCTCGAGGGCGGTCGCGTCGACCGAGGTCTCGAGCCTGGTCAGACGCTCGACAATGTCGTCCAGCCGGGCGCTGAAGTCGGCAACGGGTAGCCGGTATGACTTGCGCTTCAGAAACGTGACGAGGACGCCCGTGAAGCAGCCGAGCGTCGTCATCAGGCCGGCGAAGACTAGTATGTCGATCAACAAGTTCTCTTGCACGTTGCCTCCCTGCCTCCCTGCCTCCCTGCCTTCCTGCGGCCTGATCGCGGCTGCCTGAGCCTACTACGAGGCCTGCGGGCGCCCTGGTTTCGCCGCTGAGCGGCAGACCGACCGGACCGGGCAGCGCTGACAATGCGCCACCCGTGCCGTACATACCAGCGCTCCAAGCTCCATCAGCGCTTGATTGTGTGTCCAGGTGGCCCGGCCCGTCCGCGGCAGAAGAGACTCGGCGATCCGCCACACAACTCGTTGACCCTTCTGACTCTTCACGTCGACGGCCGGCGCGAACGCGCGCCTGAGCACCCGCGCGACGTTCGTATCGACGAGCGCCGCCCGGCGTTCGTAGGCGAAGGACGAGACCGCGCCGGCCGTGTACGCGCCGATCCCGGGCAGCGACCGAAGCGTAGCCGGGTCCGACGGCAGTGCTCTATCCGGCGCACGTCCGCCGTCGGTGACCTCGACCGCCAACCGGTGAAGATTCCTCGCCCGCGCATAGTAGCCGAGCCCGTCCCAGGCTTCCGTGACGCGCGCCGATTTGGCCCGCGCGACGTCACCGAGCGTCGGAAACTGCTCCAGGAACTCGGCATACCGCGTTACCACGCGCGAAACCTGGGTCTGCTGAAGCATCAGCTCCGATACGAGGACCTCGTAGGCGTCTCTCGTTCGGCGCCAGGGCAGGTCACGGGCATTCCGGCGATACCATCTTCGCAGTCGCTCCGAGAACGCCGCTGCCGTCGCCCGATCGATGACGGGGAGCTCGCGACCGTTTTCCTTCCTCACCGGGGTGTCCAGCTCGGCGCTGCCGCGAACAAGCCCTGGGACACGCCGTGGCGTGCGAGGAGGAGCCCGAACGCCACGCTCGCCACGCCGCTGGCGAGTCGCAAATATCGATGCGCGTGGACGATCCGATGGGCGCTCAGCGCCGAGGGCAGCGCGACGGCCGTCGTGACGAGTGCCATCCCGGCGATCGTGCCGAGGCCAAACAGCGCGAGATACGCAAGCCCGAGCCACACGCCGGGGACTGCCGCCACGACCAGCAGCGCGACGAACGCTGAACCGGCCAGGCCGTGCACGAGCCCCACGACGACTGGTCTCACGGCGCTCGCCGCGCTCGTCATGGCGCGGTCGCTCAAACTGAGAGCGCCCAGCACGATCAGCATCAACGCCACCACGAACTCGAGCGCGAGACCGAGCCGCGGTGGAACGTTCAGCCGAAACAGAACGATCGCCCCGCCGACAACCAGGATCGTCACGCTGTGCCCAATGCCCCACAGTGCACCCACCTTGCTCGCCCGCCGCAACGAGGGCTCACCGCTCACGATCGCCGTCACCGCCACGACGTGGTCGGCGTCGGTCGCGTGCCGCATGCCCAGCACGAAGCCGAGCAGCAGTATCGAGAAGATGGAAATCATGCGGCGAGTGGGAGTCGGTTTCGGACCGCGCGCAATCTAACGCGGCTCACCACCAGCAAGGCGCGCGTTTGCGCCGCAGTCGCCCGCCGCCCAACTTTGCGATCGTGCAATCCTCTTCCCGCCATGCGTTGATCGCGGCATGCGCCGTCGTCGCGCTGATCGCCACGCCGGTAATTGCCTTCGCGCACGCCCGTCTCGTTCGCAGCGCACCCGCGGCCAACGAGTCGCTCTCCGCGCCCCCAAACGGGATCTCGCTCTGGTTCTCCGAGCGGCCCGAGCTCCGATTCACGAGCGTGCAGCTGCTCGATTCCGCTGGGCGAGCGATCACGCTCGGCGCGCCGAGCGCCGATGCCGACGCGACCGGCGTGGTGGCCGCGATCAGCGCTCCGCTCGGCGTTGGCCGGTACACCGTGGTGTGGCGAACCGCCGCTGCCGATGGCCACCCGTCGACCGGCAAGTTCGCGTTCACGGTGACGAGCGCGCCGGCAGCGCCTCCCGTCGTAGCGCCCGATGACACAGCGCGGGGCTCAGTCAGCGTGCGGATCGACACGGTCGCGCGCCGGATCCCGAATTCGATCGCGCAACCCGAGCGGCCTCCCGCCATGCCGACGGCCGCGCGGTGGGCCGAGCTCGTGGCCGCGCTCACGCTGATCGGCGCGCTGGTTGTGCGCCTCGCCGTGCTGCCACGGGCGGACTTGCCGCGCGAAACCTTCATCGATGCGTCGGACCGTCTGCGCCGGCTCGGCCACGCGACGTTGACGCTGTTCGCGCTCGCGACCTTGTTGCGCGTCGCTGCCGAGTCCACGCTCGTGATGGGCGACGGCGAGTCACGGCTCCACGCGATGCTCATCGTCGTGCGCGACACACGATGGGGCCACGGATGGTCGTTCGGCGCCGCGGGCGCGGTGCTCGCGATCGTCGGACTGGTCGCGGCGCGGCGATCGATTTCCGGATGGGTCGTGGCATCGGTGGGCGCGGTGCTGGTCTGCCTAGGCGAAGCGCTCACCGGCCACGCCGCCGCGTCGAGCCGGTCCGCGCTCGCCATCGCCGCGGACGTCACGCACGTCCTTGGCGCTGGTGCCTGGATCGGCGGACTCGCCGCTCTCGTGGTCTCGGTCTTTCCCGCGATCGGCGCCCTGGACCAGGCGCAGGAGTCGCGTGCCGGCTCGCGCGTCGTCCGGGCGTATCATGCGTCGGCGGTGGAGTGTGTCGCCATCGTCGCGATCAGTGCGCTGGTCGCGGCCTGGTTGCGATTACCAGCGCTGAGCGCGCTCTGGAGCACGACGTACGGACAGATCCTTCTGATCAAAGTCTGCGTCGTCCTGGTCGTGCTCGCATTCGGTGGATACCACTGGAGGAGTGCCGTCAGCGTCGAGTGGGGCACTGGCACGGCGGGTAAGTTTCGGCGGTCCGCAGCCGCCGAACTGGTCGTGGGCGCGATCGTCGTCGCGATCACGGCCGTACTGATCTCAACGCCGCTACCATCATGACCGCCAGTTCCGTCCGAGCCGATACCGTCTGGCCAGTTTCGATCGACGACGTTCGCGCTGCTCGCGAGCGTCTCTCTCCGTATATCACGCCCACGCCGCTGCGGGAGTATCCGCGCCTCGCCGGGTTGGTTGGCGCCGACATGCGTGTGTTCGTGAAGCACGAGAATCACCAGCCGACCAACTCGTTCAAGATCCGCAACGGCCTGTCGATCATGACGTCGCTCAGCGCCGAGGAGCGGCGCCGCGGCGTCGTCGCCGCCTCGACCGGCAATCACGGACAGGGCATCGCCTACGGCGGAACGCTGCTCGGCGTGCGCACCACCGTCTGCGTTCCGGCCGGCAACAACCCCGACAAGAACGCCGCCATGCGCGCGCTTGGCGCGACGGTTGTCGAAGAGGGAAGGGACTACGACGAAGCCGTCGGCGTCATGCAGCGCATCGCCGAGCGCGATGGCAGCGTGATCGCGCACTCCACCAACGATCCGCGGATCGTCGCCGGCGCGGGCACGATGACGCTGGAGATCATCGAGCAGCAGCCTGACATCGAGGCGATCGTCATCGCCGTGGGCGGCGGATCGCAGGCGGTTGGCGCCATGACGGTCGCGAACGCGCTCGCGCCGGGAGTCGATGTGTACGGCGTGCAGGCGGCGGGCGCTTCGGCGATTCACGATTCGTGGCACGCGCATCAACGGCTGACGCGGCCGCGCGCCGACACGTTCGCCGAGGGCGTCGCGACTCGCTCGACATACGACGTGACCTTCCCGGCGCTGCAAGCGGGGCTCGCGGGATTCCTGACCGTCACCGACGCCGAGATCGCCGAGGCGCTGCGGACCATCGTCTCGCTCACGCACAATCTGGTCGAGGGCGCCGGTGCGATGGGCTTCGCCGCGCTGCCAAAGCTGCGCGATCGACTCGCCGGCAAGCGCGTGGCGATCATCTTCTGCGGCGGCAACATCGACATTGCCACGCTGCGCAGAGTGCTCGCCGGCGAGATTTGAATCACGCGCCCGGCGGCACACGCGTGCCGCCGGGCCAGTCACTCACTCGACGTAGATGCCCGAGCCGATGACGAAGGTGTCGGCCCCTGCCCGAACCTTTCGAACGAACGTCTTCTTGAGCGCAGGCTTGTTGTCTCCAGGCCTGAACCAATAGCCGTCGCGCCACGCGCTTCCCTCTTCGAGCGCCGTGGCGATTTCGTCCTTCACCACCGTTTTGCCGCGCAGATCGGTGAGCTCCATGAGGTTCCTTCCCTCGAGGCTCGGCTGCGCCGGATTCACCAGCTCGAATCCATCGACGGTGACGACGAACACGTAGGTGTCCATGAACACGAACGGGCCTTTCTTGTCCCGCAGCTGGCTGAACGCGTCCTTCCCCTTCTGCTCGATGAGCGCGGCCGCGTGACTGACGACGTCTTCGATGAACGTCTCGTTCATCTGCATCTGGTAAATGCCGCAGCCGATGATGTGCTGCTTGCCGGATGGGAACGTCACGCGTTTCACGAACGTGGACTTCCAGGTGGGGAAGATGTCTTCGGGCTGGGGATACATGTAGTGAATCCATCCTTCCCCCGCCGGGCTCGCGCCCGCTTCGAGGATCATCTTGCCGAACTGCCGGCCGATGACGTCCGTCAGATCCGCGACGTTCTCACCTTCGATCTCCGGCTTGGGAGCATGAAAAGCTCGAATGCCATCCATCGTCCACGCGAAGAAGTAGGTATCCTCGTGGAACCACTTGGACGATTTGCGCCGGAAGTCCGCGAACGCGCCCTCCCCTTTTTCCGCGAACACGGCGGCTGCTTCTCGCACGAGCCGCATGAGCTCCGGCGCGGTCATCTTCCCGATCGGCCGCGCTGATTTCGGCGCATCGGCCAGGTACACGCCGCACCCGACGACCACGTTCCGGTCACCCAGCTTCGCTTTGCTCACGAACGCGGACTTCTGAGTCGAGACGCTCTCACCCGGCTTGGGCCACATGTAGTCGACCCAGCCCGAATCCTGATTCCGCACCACCTGAATGAGCTCTCGAATCAGGTACTTGCCCTGCGTGTCCTTACGATCGATCAGGTTGGTGCCTTCCAGATTCGGGTGCGCCGGGTTCACGAGTTCCACGCCGTTCATCTCGAGCACGAAGATGTACGCGTCTTTCGCGAGGTACGGACCCGTCGGATCGCGGAAGAGTGGAAATGCCGCTGTGCCACGGGTCTCGACTTCGGCGACCGCGTTCTTCACCGCGTCCACCACGAACGCGCGCTCCATCCGGTCGTTGTACACGCCGCTGCCGACGACATAGTCCTTTCCCGATGGGGCGGACACGCGCCTGACGAAGCTCGTCTTCCAGCGCGGAAGCAGTCCGCCCGGCACCGGCCACTGATAGTGGTACCATCCCTCGGGTTTTCCGGGAACGGCACTCGCGACGTCGAGCAATCCCCGGATGATTGGCCTGCCGTCGATGTCCTTCAGCTCGAGCTGGTTCTTGCCTTCCATGCCCGGATCCGAGTGCACGAGCATGTTCCCCTCGAGATCGAGCACGAATACGTATTTCTCTCCGCTGCGCCACCGGCTTTCCGGCTCGCGGAATTCGTCGAAGACGCGTTCGCCCTTGTCGCGAATCAAATCTCCGGCGTCGTTGACGAGCGCGACGAGATCACGAGTCTCCGGAAACTCGAAGAATTCTTCGCGCGCAACTGCCCGAGCGCCGCCGGGCGTGGCGAGAATGGATGGATTGGTCATATGAATACTCCCTCCGAGAGTTGCGATGAGGTGAACTCACTTCATCGGACGACGCGTCCCGTGCGTGTCTCGTACTTGGCGACGAGCGTCCACTGTGGGGCGCCGTTCACCATCCGGATTCCCCAGTAGTCGAAATCGCCGTACTTGCGATCGCCGGCCGCGTTGAGCGCGGTCCAGCCGGTCGCGCCATAATGCGTGGACGCGGCGGTCGTGAACGCTTTCTTGAGTTGTTCGGTCGAGAGCGTAGCTCCCGACGCGACGTAGCCGCGGGCCACGACCCACATGGCGTCGTAGATCGCGAGCGCGAACGCGTCAGGCTCCGTATTCGAGCGCGCGCGTATTCGCGCGGCGAGCGGCTCCCAGATGTCGCGCGCGCCCTCCTCCAACCCGAAGATCGGATTGGGATAGCCGACGCGCATTGCAAACTCGGCCGCTTCGGCACTGCCGAGCAGCGATGCGGCTCGCGCCGTGCCGTCGCCCCCGTACCAATGGACCGATCCGAGCACCGAGTCCGTGCACGCGGCCTCGAAGAGCGCGACCGCGTCCGTGTCGAACGTCGGCAGATAGATGCCGATCGTCGTCGAATTGCTCTGCGCGGCCGCCGCTCGCACTTGTGCCGACAATTGGGCTGCGATTGCCGGGAATGCGCCTGCCGTCATGATCCCCGGCAGCATCGTGCCGCCCAGTGCGGTGAACGCGGGGCGCGTCGCTTTCTCCAACCCGGCGTTGCCTGGATCGTCGCGCCACACGGGGAGGATCACGCGCTTGCCGTCGGCCCACATCATCGCGGCGATCGCCACGCCTTCGAGACTGTCCGAAGGCGTGAAGCGGAAAATGTTGTCACCGGCGATCGCCAGCGTGCCCGCGGTGCTCGACGGACTCACGAGGAGGATGTCGTTCGCATCGACGAACGGTTTCAGTCGTTCGACTTCGGCGCTCGACTGGGGACCGATGAGCAGTTGGACACCTCTCGCCTTGAGGGCCTGCGCCTTGGCGAGCGCGATCTCGGGATCGAGCTTCGTGTCCTCGATCGCGGCGACGAAGCGAATGCCCGCCGCATTCCCGGCCAGGTACTTGTTTACGTCGTCGACCGCGAGCTCCAGTGAGGCCTGACCGGCCTTTCCGAGCGTCGTCCAGTTGCCGGTGAGTGCGAAGAGCCCGCCGACGAGCACTTCGCGGTCGGGCGGCGCCGGCTCGGTGGATGTGGGCTGACACGCAGTTCCCAGCGACGCGGCGGCGACGATCGCCGGCAGCGCGAGAGCCGCCAGCACGGTGCGCCATGTCGGCCGCGACTTCATTTGTGAATTCATACAGCGCCTCCGATTGAACTACCTGAGGGAAACGACGCGACCGCGATCGGCTGCCAGTGATCAAAACAAGTTGCACCTCGCGTCAGCGGTGTAAGCGGCCGAATCCGTACGACCAGTTGGAGATCGGCGACCTTTGATAGAGCACCGTTCGCTCGGCGCCGCGGAATTCGTAGGTCACCACGCCTTGCTGGTCCGCGAGGATCTTCTCGAACGCCTGTCGCATTCCGCTGTCGCCGAGCTTGAGTGGCTCGGTGAAGATCAAGCTCGGTTCGGAGTTCAGCGCGCCCAGTCCCTTTTCATCGATCGCGAAAAAGAGCAGGCCGTCGCCCAGGCCTCCCATCTCTTGCCGGAGAACCGCGGCGAGGCTGTCGAGGTGCACCGACGCTCCGAGCACTCCCACGACGTCGTGCTCCTGCCCGAGGACCGGCACGGCGACGATCGCAGTGTTGCGGTTCGTCGAACGGCTCACGACCAGGCTGCCGATCACGGTTTCGCCGGCCAGTACGTGCGGGAAGTACGACCGGTCGGACAGAGTTCCGGCGACGTGGCCTTCCTTGACCGTCCAATAGTTGCCATCCGGCAGCGCGAACCAGAGCGCGGCGGGGACATTGACGCGTGCCGCCTCGGCCAGCCGCGGGTGAATGCCGTCCCAATCGCACATCCGCGCGGCATCCGTGCCCGCGATCATCGTCAGGACGTCGGCCAGCTTGCGCAGGTGGCCATCGCTGAGAGAAACGAGTGAGTGCAGCGCGATCTGCCCATCCACGCTGAACGTCGGCGGTGGGCGGTGGGCATACGCCGGCGTTGGCTGGGCGCGCCCCACATGCGCGCCGAGTGTCACTGCGGCCACGAGCGCGGCAACGCGCGCGAGCCGCCGACCGGATCTGGGGTCTCTGAACATGGTGGTCTCCGCATGGCAGCTCTCCGGAGCTGCACCTGTTGCCGCCTGATGCTGCGGCGGCATTGCCGGTCGGCGGATCGATGGACGCACGCGCGTATGCGACGGCCGTGCGCGTGCGGCGCGACAGCTATCTATGGTGTGGTTGCCTGGCGTCTCCGGGAGTCGGACGAGCGCAGGATGTGGCGTAGGTCCTTCGACTACGCTCGTCGATGCACGAACGCCTCGCCGCGACAGACGTGGCGAGGCGTTCGACCGAGCTCAGCGGCTCGCTAGCTGACCTTGCGCGTCTTCCGCTTGAGGAAGTCCATCAGGATGAACTGTCCCAGTGTCATCGTCGACGTGAAGTAGGCCTTTCCCCGGCTGATTTCCGACACGCGCTTCACGAACTCCACCAGCGTACGGTCGCGCGCGAGCATGAACGTGTTGATCATGATGCCGCTGCGCCGGCACTGCGCGACTTCGCGAATCGTCTGCGCGATGACCGTCGTATCGAGCCCGAACGAGTTCTTGTAGATCTGGCCATTCGGCAGCGTCAGTGCGCTCGGCTTGCCGTCGGTGATCATGATGATCTGCCGCATGTCTTTCTTTTGTGCCAGGAGCAGTCGCCGCGCGAGCTTGAGACCTTCGGCGGTGTTGGTGTGATACGGTCCCACCTGCGCCGTCGCCAGCGTGGCGAGCGGAATCTCCTCGGCGGAGTCGTGGAAGAGCACGACCTTGAGCGTGTCGCCGGGGAACTGCGTGCGGATGAGATGCGTGAGCGCCAGCGCGACCTTTTTGGCCGGCGTGAATCGGTCCTCGCCGTACAGGATCATCGAGTGCGAGCAGTCGAGCATCAGCACCGTCGCGCACGACGACCGATACTCCGCCTGCCGCACCATCAGATCGCTGTAGTCGAGGTCCATCGGCACCTCGATCTTTCCCGTGCGCGCGAGGGAGTTCTTGAGCGTCTCGTTGACGTCGATGTTGAGAACGTCGCCGAATTCGTACTGCTTGCTCCAGCCGTCCGACTCGATGCCCGTGGCGAGATAGGCGGTGTCGTGGCTCCCGAAGCTCGACTTGCCGAGCGATCCGAGGAGGTTTCGTAAAGTCTTATAGCCTAGAAAGTCGATGCCTTTTTCGGTGAGGTTGAACTGCACGTCGCGCGCGGCGGCTTTGGCGAGCCCGCCTGGTCCCGTGACCTGCTGATGGCCGGCGGGCATCTGCGGCGCGTTCTCGATCTTGAGGTACCCCTCTTCCATCAAGCGCTGCACGAGCTGGTCGAGCAGTTGCGCGAGCTTGGCCTGGCCCTCCTCGTCGTCCCCGCCGCGCAGCGCCTCGAGCATCTCGGGCGTGAACTGCCCGCTCTCCATGAGCGCGTCGAGGATCGCCTGCTTGAGCGCGTCGAGCGAGCGATTTGCGTCGTCGTTTCCGTCCCAGCCGTAGTACGACTGGTTGTCGCCGGCGAAGCCCGATTGCAGCAGGAAGTCGGCGAGCTTGTCGAGCAGCGCCTGGAGATCGATGGCGTCGGCGAGCTCGGGGGAGAATTTGGTGTAGGTATGGAATCGCATAGGGCCCTCTCGGGAAGAATACTCCTCGGGCAGGAGATGGGCCATGGCGAGTGGGGAGAGGCTGGTGTGAGGGACGGCGGTGGGGAGCCCGGCGCGACGCGCGGCTCCCCACCATCAGATCGTCGTCGCCGGTCTCCACTACCTTTCTTCCGTGGCCGACCCCGCGTCCCTCAATCCCTTCCGCACCCTTCTACGGCATCGGAACTTCCGGCTCTTCTGGCTCGGCCAGACGCTCTCGCTCATCGGCACCTGGATGCAGACCATGGCCGAGGGGTGGTTGGCATTAGAGCTGTCTAACAGCGCGTTCATCGTCGGCCTCGTCGCGGCCGCGCAGTCCTTGCCGGTGCTCGTCCTCTCGCTTCCCGCCGGCGTCGTCGTCGACCGGTCCGACAAGCTGCGCATCGTCAAGATCGCGCAAACGCTGCTCGGGGTTCAGGCGGCCACGCTGTGGTACGTGACCTGGTCGAAGCACCTCACCATCGGCTGGCTCCTCGTGCTGGCGACGGCGAACGGCGTGATCACCGCCTTCGAGATCCCGGCGCGCCAGTCGCTCGTCATCGAGCTCGTCGGGCGCGAGGACCTGCCCGGCGCCATCGCGCTCAACTCGAGCGGGTTCAACCTCGCGCGCATCGTCGGACCGAGCATCGGCGCGATCATCATCGCCCAGCTCGGGATCGCGTGGTGCTTCGGCGTCAACGCGATGAGCTATGTCACAGTGCTCCTCGGCCTGTTCCTGATTCGGCTTCCCGCGTGGATGCCGCCCGAGCACGCCGTCTCGCCGCTCGAGGGAATCCGCGAGGGCATTCGATTCATGCGCGACACGCCGTCGATCGCCGCGCTGATGAAGCTCGTGACCATGTACTCGGTCCTCGGAGTGCCGTACCTCACGCTCATGCCGGTCGTCGCGCGCGAGCAACTGCATCTCGACGCAGCCGGGTACGGCGCGCTTCTGGCATGTGTGGGCATCGGTGGACTGACCGGGGCTCTCTCGCTCGCCGCGATCGGGGATCGCATGGGACGCTCGCGACTCCTCTCGGCCGCCGCCTACGCATTCTCGGGATTGCTCGTGGCGTTTTCGCTCGTGCGCGATCCGGGCGCGGCCTACCCGATCCTCCTCGCCGTTGGGTTCATGATGATCGTCAACAACGCGACCGCCAACTCGACGCTCCAGCATCTCGTCCCCAACGAGCTGCGTGGCCGCCTCATGGCGGCGTACTCGTTCGTCGTCGTGGGGCTGTCGTCAGTGATCGGTTCGCTCGTCGCCGGTAGCGTGGCCCACGTGATCGGCGTGTCGTGGGCGATCGGCGGCGGGGCGACGATCATGTTTGCGTACGCGGTGTGGGCGTTCGAGAGAAGGCCGGAGCTGAGGGCGATCGACTGACGGCGCGGACGGCAAACGGCGGACGACCTCGGGCAGCGTCGGCTCGCCAGAAAGAGGTCAAGACGGGCCCGATGACAGACGGCCGACATCCGACATCAGAAGTCAGACTGAACCGCCAGCTTGCGGCGTCGCACAACCGCGCAAAAAGGGTCAGAGTCGAATTAGCGGGAGCGCTAATTCGACTCTGACCCTTTTTACGGCGATGACCGGTATCGCTCAACGCCCTTCTCTGATGTCGGATGTCGGATGTCTGCCGTCCGTCGTCCGTCGTCGGGCGGCGCACCGACAGCAGCCACGCGCGCAAATGCCTGCCCGAGGCCGTCCGCCGTCAGTCGCTCAATCCCTCACTACCGCCCCGAACTGCGCCCTCGCCGCATCCACCACCAGCTTTGCCGCGCCGTCGGTTCCCAGCCACGCCGTGTTGACGCACAGATGATAGTTCTCGTGCGCCAGCCAGCTCCGGTTCCAGTGCCGCTTCACGTACTGCTCGCGCTGCCGATTCATGTCGACCACCTTGCGCTCGGCATCGTCATGGCTCAATCCGTACTTCTCCATCACGTACTGGCGGAGCGCGCCGCGCGGGGCGTAGCAGAAGACGTGGAGCGCGTCCGCGCGCGCGGCGAGAAGGCACTGCGCGCCGCGGCCGACGAACACCGCCGGACCGGTTTGTACCGCCTCCTCGATCACGCGTCTGGTCACGGCGACGATCCGTTCTTCCGTGGTCTCCATCGGCCCGCTCGCCACCGGCGGCATGATCTCCGGGGAACCGAGCGATAACGCTGATGCCAGCCGCTCGACCATCGACGGCACGCGCTCGTCCTGCTCCGACACTTCGGCGCGGGTCAGCCCCGAGCGTTCGGCGACAGCCTCGATCATCGCGTTGTCGAACAGTTGCCAGCCGAGCGTTTCCGCGACCCGCTCCGCGACTTCCGATCCGCCGGACCCGTACATCCGCGAGATCGTGATGACGGGCATCAGTGCGCCTCGATGTGATCATGCTCGTGCGAGCTGTCCGGTGCGCTGACGCGCGTCGAGCGTCGCCGAACGTGCTCCACGACCTCGAACCCGAGCGCGCTCCACGTCCGCTCGGCGACCAGCGACGAGGATGCGTTGTGCAGTCGCATCTCCGTGATGCCGCGCTCGTCGCACCAGTCCTCCGCGGCCGCGAGCAGCGCGCGCAGCACGCCCCTACGCCGGATCGCCGGCCGCACGTACACGGACGAGACGTAACAGTATCGCTCCGGGTAGAGCAGGGGCGAGCTCGGAGTGTCGACGCAGCGTAGTACGCCCACCACGTCGCCAGCCAGCTCCGCCACGAAGATCTGTTCGTTGTGCGCGGCGAGCTGGCCCCGATACAGCTCATACGCCCGCGCTCGTGCGTCGGGACGCAGGCGACCGTACAGCGGATGCTCCGCGTATTCCCGGAGCAGCGCGAGCCTGAGCTCGACGACCGACGACAGGTCGTCGAGATCAGCCGCGCGCACCGAGAGGCGTGTGCTCACGCGAGGCCGCCGCCGAACAGGTCCTGATTCGGCCGGCGCCGCGGCTCGGGATTCGCCCGGCCATACTGGCCGGCGTCCGTCCGCGAGATCTTCTTGCGCGCCACGAGCGCCTCGAGCACGAGCTCGCACGCCGCGACCGCGGTTCCCGGATCGTCCTCGGGCGCCAGGCCGACGTGGTGCACGATGCGCAGTAGATCCGGCACGATCTCGAATCCCTTGAGCGCGATATCGGATCGCGCTTCGTCGGCGACCTGCAGCGCGCCACCTTCGTCGAACCACATGATGATGTCGTCGACGTTCACGCCGCCCGCGCGTTCCTGGAACGTCGCGTCAGCCGCGCGGCGAATCAGCTCGCGCGCGATCGTCGACCCGCCTATCAGCTCGCCTTCGTATTCAAGCTCGATCTTTCCGGTGATCGCGGGCAGCGCGGCGTAGATGTCCGAGATGCGCGGTACGATCTCCGCGTCGCCCGAGATGATCGCGCGACGCTCGGCATTCGACACGACGTTCTCGGTGACCGTGATCGGCATTCGCTGCGACACGCCGGATCGTTTGTCGATGCGGCGATCGTTTCGCGCCTCGAACGCCACGCGCTCGACCACTTCGGCGATGAAATCGGGGATTCGCACCGGCCGACTCTCACGGGTCGTCCACGCTTCCTGGCGCGTGATGTCCATGCCGAGGTCGACGGTCGCGGGATAATGCGTCGTGATCTCGCTTCCGATGCGGTCCTTGAGCGGCGTGATGATCTTGCCGCGCGCCGTGTAGTCTTCGGGATTGGCCGTGAAGCAGAGCTGCACGTCGAGCGGCAGGCGAATGGGGTAGCCCTTGATCTGCACGTCGCCTTCCTGCATCACATTGAACAGGCCGACCTGCACTTTACCGGCGAGATCCGGCAATTCGTTGAGCGCGAAGATGCCGCGATTGGCGCGCGGTAGCATTCCGTAGTGGATCGTGAGCTCGTCGGAGAGCAGATGTCCGCCGCGCGCCGCGCGAATCGGATCGAGGTCGCCGATGAGATCGGCGATCGTGACGTCCGGTGTGGCGAGCTTCTCGACGTAGCGATTCTCGCGCCCCACCCATGCGATCGGCGTCTCGTCACCAGCCTCGGCGATCAGATTGCGCGCGTATTTCGAGATTGGCGCGAACGGATTGTCGTTGATCTCGCTTCCGGCGACGATCGGCATCGCGTCGTCGAGCAGATTGACCAGCGCGCGAAGGATGCGCGACTTCGCCTGTCCGCGCAGTCCCAACAGGATGAAGTTGTGTCGCGACAGAATCGCGTTGACGATCTGCGGCATGACAGTGTCTTCGTAGCCGATCACGCCGGCGAACAGCGGTCCGCCCTGGCAGAGTCGCTCGAGCAGATTCTGGCGCATCTCGTCCTTGACGGAACGAAACGCGCGTTCGGGAACGCCATATGGCGAGCGCTTGAGAGCGCCGAGTGTCTCGGGATGCGCCTGCACGTCCTCTCCGGGTGCTGAAGTCCAGCGTTACTGCTGCAATGAAGGAGCCGGAACAGAGAAGGCGCAAGGGCGAAAGTGCGGACGGCAGAGGGCGGGCGCTAACCGCGGGAATGCCAAACGGCGGAAGTGCCAAAGGACGGGAGCGCCAAAGAACGAGAGTGCCAAACGACGTCAAGGGCGGAGTTGACAAACGGCGCGAAACGACGCGAGACGGCGCACTGAACGGCCGTCGCTGCTGCAAGCTGCCGTTAGCGTTCACTTGGCGCAGTTTGACCCGGCGTCGACGCGCGTCGACCACCGTCGTTGCCGCTGTTTGGCACCTGCGCCGTTGACGCAGTTTGGCGCCTTCGTCGTTTGGCACCTTCGTCGTTTGGCGTCTCCGCCCTTAGGCATTCCCGCCGTTAGCGCCCGCCCTCCGCCCTCCGCCCTCCGTCAGTCCGCCAGTCCCACTTCCACGAGATTGTCATAGAACACCGGCCCTCGTCCCATGTCCGTCTCGCGCTGCGACGTGGTCTGGTTCGCGTTCGCTCCGTCGGCCGCGTACTTCCCCCACCAGATCGACGGTGCCCACACCACGCCAGGCCGAATCGTTTCCTCCACGCGCGCGACTGCCGTGAACGCGCCGCGGTCGTTGTGGATCACCACCCGCGCCCCGGCGCCGATGCCGCGCGACGCGGCGTCCACGGGGTGGAGCAGGCACTCCGGCTCCCGGGCCGCGCGGCGGAGCGAGTCGACGTTTACAAAAGTAGAATTGAGGAACTGGTGTGCCGGGGACGAGATCAGCGTGAGCGGGAATCGCGCCGCCAGTGCCGGCACGGCCTCCGGGAATTCATAGGGCGGCGTAAAGGCGGGCAGCGGGTCGAGGCCCATGCGCGCCATCCGGTCCGAGTAGAACTCGCATTTGCCCGAGGGAGTCGGGAACTGGCCCCCGGCGAACGGAAGATAGGGCTTCGGCACATTGAGCCGAAGCCATCCCTTGTCGAGCAGCGCGTCGAGCGTGA
>DATJHY010000114.1:0-10745 GCA_035493635.1 Gemmatimonadaceae bacterium
CTCGAAGTACAGGACCGTGTCGACGATGTGCTCGAGTGTCTTGGGACCGGCGATGCCGCCGCCTTTCGTCACGTGGCCGACGACGAATACGGTCGTGCCGCTCTCCTTGGCGTAGCGCATCAGCCGCGCGGCGCATTCGCGTACCTGGCCAACGTTCCCGGGCGCGCCTTCGAGATCGGCGGTGTAGACGGTCTGGATCGAATCGACCATGAGCACGGCTGGCGCTGCGGCCGCCGACGTCGCGAGGACGGTCTCCAGGTTCGTCTCGCTCAGCAGCGAGACCTCACCTGCTCCGCCGTCGAGTCGATCGGCGCGAAGCTTGACCTGGAGCGGCGACTCTTCACCCGATGCGTACAGCGTGGCGTGCCCCGCCGACTCCAGCCGCGCCGCGACCTGCAGCAGCAGCGTCGACTTGCCGATCCCCGGCTCGCCGCCGATCAGCACCATGGAGCCCGGTACGATGCCGCCGCCGAGCACGAAGTCGAACTCGTCGAGGCCGGTCTTCCAGCGCTTGGCATTGGAGCCTTTGACCTCACGCAGGCGCGGCGTGACGGCGATGCTACCGCCCTCGGCGAGCGATCGCGCGCCACCGATGCGCCGCGACGATCCTCCGGCCGCGGCGACTTTGGGCGCCACGATCTCCTCGCCGAGCGTGTTCCACTCGCCGCACTGATCGCAACGCCCCTGCCACTTGGAGTACTCGGCGCCGCACTCGGTACAGCGGTAGACCGTCCGCGTTTTCGCCATGAGAAAAAGCTAGCGCGATACGCGGTGCACAGGCGACCGCTGCGTGCTTTTGGTACGCGCGGCGCGGCAACGAGACTCCAATGGCAACTGCCCAACGCAGAGGCGCAGAGGACGCGGAGGGCGCAGAGGACGGCACACCGGGCGGGCTCATTCCGCAACGAGCCGGGATCGAACTACTCAACGCAGAGGCGCGGAGGCGCGGAGACGCAGAGAACTGCTCCGGCCGGGAGAGTTCGAATCGCCACGAGCCGGGATTCTTTGATTGCACTGCCGCTCGGGACGCTCCTCGTGGCCTCCCGAGCGGCTGTCACCAAGAAATGTTCGTCCGGGCTCGTGCGACGAGGCGCCGTAGTGCAAACCGGAGGCTCTCTGCGCCTCCGCGCCGCTGCGCCTCTGCGTTCAAGTAGTTCCTCTGCGCCCTCCGCGTCCTCTGCGCCTCTGCGTTGGGCAGTTGCAGTTCATCCGGGCTCGTTGCGCGACGAAGGCAGCTCGAAGCGGAACGGACCGCTCACCCGCGCGGAGTCGTGTAGCTCTCGAAGCGCGTGTACTGCTTGTGGAAGAACAGATTCACCAGTCCCGTCGGCCCGTTGCGCTGCTTGCCGACGATCACCTCGGCCTTCCCTTCGAGCGAGTTGCCGTCCTTGTCCGTCGGACCGTCGTAGAACTCCTGGCGGTAGAGGAACATGATGAGATCGGCGTCCTGCTCGATTGCGCCCGATTCACGGAGATCCGAGAGCTGCGGTCGCTTGTTCTCACCCGTGCGCTGCTCCGGCGCGCGCGAGAGCTGTGAGAGCGCGATCACCGGGACCGCGAGCTCCTTGGCCAGCGCCTTCAGTCCGCGCGAGATCTGGCTCACTTCCTGTTGGCGGCTCTCGGAGTTCGCCGGTCCTTGCATCAGCTGGAGGTAGTCGACGATCACCAGGCCCACTCCGGCATCCGCCTTGAGCCGCCGCGCCTTGGACCGCATCTCGAGCAGCGTGAGGCCCGGCGTATCGTCGATCCACACCGGCGCCGAGCTGAGGATGCCGGCCGCGCGCGCGAGGCGCGGAAAGTCGTCATCGCGGAGCTGGCCTTTGCGCAGCCGCTGCGCGTCGATGCGGGCCTCGGACGTGAGCATTCTTTGAACGAGCGATTCCTTGCTCATTTCCAGCGAGAAGAACGCAACCGGCACGCTATGCTCGATCGCGGCGTGCTGCGCGACGTTGAGCGTGAATGCCGTCTTCCCCATCGATGGTCGCGCGGCGACGATGATCAACTCCGCCGGCTGGAATCCGGAGGTCAGCTCGTCGAGATCGTTGAAGCCACTCGCCACGCCGGTGACCGTCTTGCCGCCGCGCTGCAGCGCCTCGATGCGCTCCATCGTCGGCCACAGCAGCTCCTTGATCCGCGTGAAGCCGCCGTCGGTCTGCTCCTGGCTGACGAGAAAGATCTTTGACTCGGCTTCGTCGAGCAGTTCGCGCGCCGTGGTCTTGCCCTCGAACGCTTCGGCAACGATCGACGTCGAGACCTCGATGAGTCGGCGAAGGATCGCCTTTTCGCGAACGATCTGCGCGTGGTACTCGATGTTCGCGGCCGTCGGCACGGCATCGACGAGGAAGCCGATGTAGTCCTTGCCGCCCGACCCCTCGAGTTCGCCCCGACGCGACAGCTCCTCGGAGAGCGTGAGCGGATCGACGACTCCGCCGCGCTCGGCGATCGTCGCCATCGCGCGGAAGATGCGCCGGTGGCGCTCGGCATAGAACATCGTGTCGTCGACGAACTCGATCGCGCGCAGCACCGCGTCCTGATCGATGAGCATCGCGGACAACACGGCCTGCTCGGCGTCCTCCGAGTATGGAGGCCGCCGATCGCGGTATGGATCACGCGCCTGAATCGGCGCTATCGAGTATTCGACGGGCGAGCTTGACATCGTCCCAGGTGGGGCGCTTCCAACCCGGGTTGCGGAGAAGCGCTGCAGGATGGTACGTGACGACGAGCGGAACACCGTAATACCGGTGCACCTGCCCACGCAACTTACCAATCGACAGCTTCGTGTCCAACAGCGTTTGCGCCGCGAAGGTGCCGAGCGCGAGAATCACCTTCGGTCGAATGATCTCGATCTGTCGGATCAGATACGGACTGCACGCCGCAACCTCCTCGGGCCGAGGATTGCGGTTACCCGGCGGCCGATGCTTGAGGACGTTGCAGATGAACACGTCGTCGCGTCGGAGATCGATCGCCGCGAGAATCTTGGTCAGGAGCTGCCCAGCCGCGCCGACGAATGGGCGGCCGGTTTCATCCTCCGTGGCTCCCGGCGCCTCGCCAACGCACATCAAGCCGGCGTTGGGGTTGCCCTCGCCCGGCACCGGATTGGTGGCCGTGCTGTAGAGCGGGCAGCGCGTGCACGACGCCACGTGCGCCGCGAGTTTCTCCAACGAGTCGAGCGTTGCCAGCGGTCCGCCGAAGAGCTCGCCCGCCGCGGAACCGACGGTGATGCCGTCTGGAGGGTTGGAGGGTTGGAGGGTTGGAGAGTTGGAAGGTTCGAGGGCTGGAGGGATCGACGGCTCGAGGGTTCGAGGGCTCGAGGGTTCGGGAGGTGGGCCCTGTCGCTTTCTCTCCGGCTTCGATTCCGCCGGCGCGGCGCCTGTGGCGCGCAGCGCTGCGCGCCAATCGAGATCGGCGGGAACGTCGGCGGGCGGCTTGGCTCCGGTCGTCGGCGTTGTGACTTCCTCGGTCGCCGCGCGCGACGATCCGGTGACGATTCGCAGCGCTTCCTCGACGGTGAGACCATCGAGTACGAGCTCGCGCTCGCCCATCTCGCGACGCTGCTCGAGATAGCGCCGCAACTGCTCCCTAGCGTCCACCAATCAGCTCCTCGACGCGGTCGAGAATCGCGTCGGCGACTTCGTCCTTCGACATGAGCGGCAGACACCGTTCCGTGCCGTCGCGCGCCAAAAGCGTAACGCGGTTGGTGTCACCGCCGAATCCGGCGCCAGCCTCGGTCGCGTCGTTGACCACCACCAGGTCGAGATCCTTCGACGCGAGTTTGGCGCGACCACCCTCGACGGCGCGCTCGGTCTCGAGTGCGAAGCCCACGATCACCGAACCCTTCCTTCGCGACGTGCGCGTCGATTGCAGGATGTCCGGCGTAGGCGCGAGCGCGAGCGCCGGCGGCGCGACGTTCTTCTTGATCTTGGACGGCGCCACGGTCGCGGGCCGAAAGTCCGCGGGCGCGGCGGCCATCACCAGGACGTCCGCCCTGGGCAACAGACGTTCGACAGCCATCGCCATTGCCTCGGTGGATTCGACATGGTGCACGGTCACGCCCACCGGCGTGTCCACGCTCATCGGGCCAGCGACGAGATCGACGCCGGCGCCGCGACGCCAGGCCGAGCGCGCCACGGCGACACCCATCCTTCCGCTACTGTGATTCGAGATGAACCGTACCGGGTCGAGCGGTTCGCGCGTCGGCCCGGCGGTGACGAGCACTCGCTTGCCGGCGAGTGGTCCCGCTCCTCTCTGCTCGAGCACGCGGCCGACATGAGCAAAGATGGTTTCTGGTTCTGGCATGCGGCCGGGGCCACTGCCCTCACCCGCCGCGAGTGCGCCCGAGTCGGGCTCGAGAATCTGGTAGCCGAGCTCCAGGAGATGGGCCACGTTGAGCCGCGTTTGTCCGTGCGCCCACATCTGGTCGTTCATCGCCGGCACGAGCAGCACGGGACAGCGTGCGGCGAGCAGACAGGCCGTCAGCAGATCGTCGGCCTGACCGGTGGCCGCTCGGGCCATGAAATCCGCCGTGGCCGGCGCGACCACGATGGCCGCGGAGTCGCGCGCGAGTGTGATGTGCTCGAGCGCCCGTCCCGCGTCGAACAGTCCGATGTGCACCGGTCGCCCGGTCAGCGCCTCGAAGGTGACCGCGCCGACGAACTCCGTCGCGGCGCGCGTCATGACGACGTCGACTTCAGCCTCGGCCTTGCACAAGAGCCGGGCGAGCCACGCCGATTTGTAGCTGGCAATTCCTCCCGTGACTCCCAGGAGGATGCGACTCCCGGTAAACGGGCGGATGACGAACTACTCCGTGCGGCGGCGCGGAACGACGTGATACACGATCTCGCCCTTCGCCAGCTCCTCGAGCGCGCGCGTTGTGAGCTTCTTTTCGCGCGAGGACGATCGGTCGCGCGGGAACTCGTTCAGCACGCGCGCATACTTGGCCGCGACCAGCACGCCGAGGTACTTGTTCGCCGCGTGGGTCGCGATTTCGTTCGGAGTGAATACCTGCATGGATCAGCTCGATGAATGGTGATCGATCTCGGACTGGAGTCGCTGAATCAGCGCTTCCACCTGCATGCGAAGGCCTAGTACCCGTTCGCGGCTCACGACCTCCGCGTCCAGGATCGCTCCGACTTGGCGGACAGCCCGATCGAGGTCGTCGTTCACGACAACGTACTCGTATTCCTCGACCGCCCGCAATTCGTGCAGAGCGGAATTTAATCGGGCGACAAGCCCTTGTGGGGACTCGGTTTTGCGCCGCCGGAGCCGCTCCAGGAGCACGTCGGCGGACGGCGGCAGCACGAATACCGTCACGGCCAGGGGAAACGCCTTCAGGATCTGCGCCGCCCCCTGGACGTCGATGTCCATGATCACGTGCTTGCCGCCGCCCAACACCCGCGCAATCTCGCTCTTGAGCGTGCCGTACAGGTTTCCGTGCACCTGCGCCGACTCGGCGAAGTCCCCGGCCTGCTGGCGAGCCAGGAACTGTTCCTTGGTCAGGAAGTAGTAGTCCGTCCCGTCGCGCTCGCTCTCGCGCGGCGGACGCGTGGTGCACGAGATCGAGTAGCCGACGTCGTTCCGCCGGCCCAGCAGCTGCCGCGCGATCGTGGTTTTGCCGCCACCGGATGGCGATGACAGGATGACCGGGAACGGGTTCACTCGAGGTTCTCCACCTGCTCGCGAATCCGTTCCAGCTCCTCTTTGATCGAGATCACGTCCTGCAGGATGGCTGAATCACTCGCCTTGCTCCCGGTGGTGTTCGCCTCCCGCAGCATCTCCTGGAGCAGGAATCCCAGCCGTTTGCCGACGCCGTCGGGAGGCGGCGACGCCAGGCTCGCCCGGAACGCCGTGAGGTGGGAGTGGAATCGGCTCACCTCTTCGGACACATCGAGCCGGTCGGCGAGAATCGCGATCTCCTGCGCGAGCCGCTGATCATCGACGGCCACGCCCGCCGCGAGCTCCTCGATCGTTGCGCGAAGATGGTCGCGCTGCTCGATCAGCCGCTGCGGCGCGCGCTCGCCGATGCGTTCCACCGCGCGCTCGATCACCGTCAGTCGCTCGTTGAGGTAGCGAACGAGTCGCGTGCCTTCCGCCGCGCGCATGGCGTCCAGCGCGGCCACCGCGCGATCCACGATCTCGACGAGCTCCGTCGCCGTGCCCTCGAGGATGTCGTCGGATGGCGCGATCACATCGGGAAGGCGCAGAATTGACGCCGCGTCGACCGATCCCTCGAGCCCGAATCGTTCGCCGAGCCGGCGAATCTGGTCCACGTACGCGCCGAACCGCGCTTCGTCGATTCGCGTGTCCTCGGCGCGATGACGGTCGACGCGCGCCGAGAGCGTCACGTGACCGCGCGCGATGCCGCGGCGGAGCGCTTCGCGTACTTCCGGCTCCCAGCGACTCAGCTCACTTGGCAGCTTCACCGAGGGGTTGAAGAAGCGATGGTTGACCGAGCGAACTTCGACCGACACGCGCGTTCGTCCCACGGTGCCGTCGCCCGACCCGAAGCCGGTCATGCTCTTGATCATGTCGGGTACCGAGCCTGGAAGGTGGGATTGAAAGTGGTCAATCGACGAAGGACCAGCGCACGCCGTAAAAGTTGGTCTGCCGAGGCATGATGAATCCAGGCACCTGGGCGTATCGCTCGCCGAGCGTATTCCGGAACTGCCACGAGATGGTCGCGCTCAGGATCCTGATCTCGAGCAGCGTCGAGAGCGTGCGGTAGCCGATCGTGGTGCGGCCTTCCGTCTCGCCGCGTACGGGGAGATGAATCCCGGAGCGGTACTCGTGAATCAACGCGGCCGTGAGCCCGAAATCACCCGTTGGAAAACGATCGAGCAGGTTGGTGCGGACGAACAGCTCGCTGCGCGTCTGATACTGCGGCCGATAGGAGCCCGCCGTGTCGGTCCACTTGAGCGCGGAAATGTCGGCGTGGATCAACCGCCAGAGCTGTCCGCGGATCGCCGCCGTGTACGCCGTGACCGCCGGCGACGTGTGCGGCGCGTACAGGGTGTCGAAGATGCGCGCCGGCGCGAGACGGGCGCTGTCGCGATGCAGCAGGCCGCCGATCAACCACAGGTTCTTCACGCGCAGGCCAACTTCGCCGCGCGCGTACTTCGTCTCGAACCCGGTGCTCGGAGGGTGACTGTCGGTCGTTCGCCCGACGCCGCCCAGCAGGCTCACGAACGACAGCGGAGTGAATCGCGCCGTGACGTCGGTGTGCGCCACCGAATCGACACTCTTGGTGTCGAGAAACCCGGTAACGCTCAACGGGCCAGTGAGAAAGCTGGCGCGAAGCGACGGCACGACGAGCGTCTTTCCGCCCGACGCGAACATTCGTGCGTTGGCGCTCAACTGCAGCGGCCCACGCACCGACCCGACAGATGCGACGTACTGCGACCGGTAAATCGACGTGTCGAGCGATGCCTTGGCCAGCGCCGAGTCTTGCGGCGTGACAGGATTGTTGATGATACGGGTGCGCACGCCGGTGTAATCGTACTTTGACCCCACGGCCATCACCTGCAGCCAGAGCAGACTCGTATCGGGGTCGCCGTACGCAGCGCGCAGGTACATGTCGGTGCGTGTCGATCCGACCGTCGGAATCGAATCACCGGCGTCGCCGCTCGGCGTTTCGCCGATGATCACGCCGCGATGCCGGCCGATGCGCGTGAGGTACCCATCGACGCTGAAACCAGGACGCGACCATCCCACGCGTCCGATCACGCCGGTTTGATCGCTGCTCGATCCGAAGCGCCGCGGAGGTGCCGTCCCGTACTGCTGCGCGCCGAACTGGAAGTCGCCGCCGCCGTGCCAGCGCTTGCCGAAGTAGCCGCGATACATGTTGGTCTGCTGATCGCCCGTGCTCACGTCCGTTCGCGTCTCGGGCGTCACCGTGCGCGAGCGCCAGCTGCGCAGGTACACGCGCACCTCGTCGGCCGCCTGCTCGATGACGGCGTCTTCGACCGACCACAGATTGAGCTGCGTCAGATCGAGCGAGCCCCCGCTTCGTGGATCGAGCGCGCCGTACTCGAAGCCATCGTAGAACACGCGCACGCGCCGTGTGTCGCCGAGGTATGCGCCGATCGCCGGCGCGGCGATCCAGCCGGCGTGCAGCGTCGTCAGGCCAGGCACGCGCTCGAGCAGGTCGGCGAGCGTGACAGCGCCGGTGGCGAACAGCGAGTCGCGATTCCAGTGCAGGCGCCGGCCGATCGACAGCTCCGTCGGGAGCTCGGAATGCGCGATCGGCGCCTTGACCGAATCGGCGATCAGTGCGGCTCGTTTGATCGAATCCCGTTTGGCGAGGCTGTCGCGCAGGAGCGAATCGGCGTGCGGCGGCACCGGAATGGTGAGCGTGGTGTCGCGCTTCTTCTGAATCGTGTCCTTGACCTGCGCGGCGAGCGGCCCGTGCAAAACGGCCCCGGCGATCAGGCCGAGGCCGACGAGCGAAACCAATCGCCGGAGGGGCGGGCTCAGCGCGCTCGCCCCCGAACGAACTCGACGAACGTTCCCACCGGCACGCCGGTCGGGCCGCGTGGGACGGTGCCCAGGTCCGATTCGGTGTACGCAGTGCCGGCGATGTCGAGATGCACCCATGGATAGCCTTCGGCGAATTCCTTCAGGAACAGCGCGGCGGTGATCGTGCCCGCGGGCCGACCACCCGAGTTCTTGATGTCCGCGACGTCCGATTTGATCAATTCCTTGTAATCGTCCCACAGCGGCAGCGGCCAACCGGGCTCACCCGACCGCTTGCCGGCCTCCAGTACTTCCTGCACCAGCGACTCGTCCGTTCCCATCACGCCGGTCGCGGTGTGGCCGAGCGCGATGACGCACGCACCGGTGAGCGTCGCCGCGTCGATCACCGCCGCGGGCGACAGTCGCCTGGCGAACGCCAACACGTCGGCGAGGACGAGACGGCCCTCCGCATCGGTGTTGATGATCTCGATGTACTTGCCGTTCGATGCTTGCACGACGTCGCCGGGCTTCATCGCTTCGCCCGACGGCATGTTGGTCGTCGAGCCGATCAGACCCACGACGTTGACCGGAAGTTCCAATCTTCCGATCGCCTCCATGGCGCCGAGCACGCCGGCCGCGCCGCACATGTCGAACTTCATCCATTCCATGCCCTGCGCCGGCTTGATCGAGATGCCGCCGGAGTCGAAGCACAGGCCCTTCCCCACGAGCACGACCGGGTTGCCGTCCTTGGGCCCACGGCGATGCTCGAGCATGATCAGCTTGGGATCCTGCGTCGTGCCCTGAGCGACGGCGAGAAAGGAACCCATTTTTTCCCGCTGCATCGCCGCACGGTCGAGTACCGTCGCCGTCATGCCGAATCGCTTCGCGATGTCGCGCGCCGTGTCCGCGAGATAGTCCGGCGTACACACGTTGCCAGGAAGCATTCCGAGTCGGCGCGCCAGCGTGTGGCCTTCGCCGATCGCGGTCGCGCTGCGGATGCCCTCTCTCGCCGCCGCATCGGCGAGAATCGTCGCGCCTTCGAGCGGCGCGCGCTGCTCGTCGGCCGGCGGCGCCGTCTTGAGCTCGCGGAAGTCCCACGCCCCCGCGATCAATCCGAGACCTGCCGCCTCGACTTCGGCCAGCGTCACCTGGCCCGCGTAGAAGGACAGGCGGCCGACGCCGAGCCGCGCGCCCTGCCGTCCGGCGATCGCCGCCGCGCGGCGGATCGATGACACGCGATCGGTGGCCGGTCCCATGCCGACGAGTAGCACGCGCTGCACGCCGCGCTCGCCGCCAGAGAGGTGGAGCGTCTCGTCTCGCCCGCCGCGGAAGTCTCGCCGGCTGAGGGCGCGTCCGAGCGCGCCGCCGGTGAGCGTGTCGACGGGACGCAGGTCGTCCCCGAGCGCGGGACTGCTCGCCAGCGCGATCGCGAGCAGCGGAGTGTCGAGCGCGGTGAAATCGGGTGCAGCGGCCGTGAGCGAGAGCGTCATGCGAACCTTTGGATGTGTCGCGACGTTGCGACGTGTCAGCTCGTCATGCCGGCGATGATCCCATCGCCGAACTTGCTCGTCGATACTTCGGTCGAGCCGGGCATTTGTCGCGCGAGATCGTACGTGACGCGCTTGGACCTGATCGCGTTCTCGAGTCCGCGCACGATGAGCGCCGCCGCCTCGTTCCAGCCGAGATATTCGAACATCATGACGCCGGAGAGAATGACACTCCCGGGGTTGATCTTGTCGAGGTTCGCGTACTTGGGCGCCGTGCCGTGCGTCGCCTCGAACACCGCCACGCCGTCGCCGATGTTGCCGCCCGGCGCGATCCCGAGCCCGCCCACCTGCGCGGCCGCGGCATCGGAGACGTAATCGCCGTTGAGGTTCGGCGTCGCGATCACGGAATACTCATCGGGTCGCAGCAGCAGCTGCTGGAACATCGAGTCGGCGATGCGGTCCTTGATGATCACCGCGTCGGCACGGGCCCCGGCGCCGCCCTTGGTGAGGTCACCTTCGGCAACGACTGATTCCGGAAATCGATCTCGCGCGACCTCGTACCCCCAATCGCGGAACGCCCCTTCGGTGAACTTCATGATGTTGCCCTTGTGCATCAGCGTGACCGACGGCAGGCTGTGCTTGAGCGCATAACGGATCGCCATGTCGACCAGGCGCTTCGAGCCGAACTCGGACATCGGCTTGATGCCGATGGCGGAATTTGGGCGGATCTCCTTGCCAAGCTCCTTGCCGATGAACTGGCGCAGCTTCTCCGCCTCGGGCGACCCGGCCTTCCACTCGATGCCGGCGTAG
>DATJHY010000115.1:0-9283 GCA_035493635.1 Gemmatimonadaceae bacterium
ATGAGAATCACGCGCGGCTGGCTCCGGCCTTGTATCCGGGCGTCTGTCGGTATTTCTCTGGCGCGTTCTCGTACCGTGACGCGCACTTGGCGAGGAGCTCGGTGGCGTGAAACGTCCCGTCAGTTCCCATTCGCCCGCCCACCACCACGTCGACGCTGTCGGTGAACGTATCCGGCGCGATCCCGCGATAAACCACGGGAAACGTCTGGGCGCCGTCGGTCACGCGGAACGCGTACTCCTTGCCGCCAGCCACGCGTTGGACCGAACCCGGCACGACGCGAGCGCCAACCTTCACGCCCACATTCGTGAACGAAGGATCCGCCTTGAGCTTGGCCGCGAGCTCGGTCGGCGTGAGGTACAGCGTGCCGGTCTCGTTGATCGAGCTTGCCATCAAGTATCCGGCGACGGCAAGCACTACTGCGCCGCCGATCAGGAATTTGTTGCGTGGCTTCATGGAAGGACCTCGAGATGCCGGGGACCCGCTCCGAACCGGCTCCAGGTGTTCAATATACCATCCGGCACGCCCGATCGTTCACGGCGCGGTTTGGTGCAGCACCACCGCCGCCGCGGCAATGCCGATGCCGTCCCACGCGAGGTCCTTGAGACTCGGCGTCCCGGGATGAAAGTGGTCGTAGATCTCCCGTCCTGCACCCACGCCGGCGGTCAGCGCGCTCGCGCCGACCAGCGACGCGCTGCGTCCGACGTGGGCCGAACGCAGCGCGCTGAACGTCATGCTCTCGACGAAAACCGCCAGGAAGAAATGTCTGGCCTTGTCGGGTGCGAGCCAGCGATCGCCGGGTTTGGGGTCTCCGCCGAGATGCAGCGTCAGGAGGAGCGCGAGGCCATGCATCAAGCGACACTCCGTGAGCGCCGATCCACCACGCCGAGCGCCCGGAGCTCGGCGGCGATTGCGGAGAGCGCTCGCTCGAGAAGCTTTGGATGATCGCCTTGATGAATCCAGCTGCTCGCTCCCGACGGGTGCGGCAGTGGTATCGCTCGCGATCTGCCGCCACCGTGCTCGACGTCGTGCACTCGTCCGATGAGCTGGTCGAGCGGCAGCCGCGGCAAGAAGCGCTCGATCGCCAACCGACCGACGGGAATCAGCAGCTTGGGCCGAATGATCTCGAGCTCCGCGTCGAGCCACGTCGCGCACGCGTCCTGCTCGGCGCGCGACGGCACGCGGTCGCCGCGACCGCTCGGGCTCGCTCCCGGAAAACAGCGCGTGATCGCCGCGATGTAGATCCGGGAGCGCGCGGTCTCTTCGTCGAGGCCCGCGAGAGCCAGCCAGCGAAACAACGTCCGTCCCGCGCGCCCGGCGAACGGCTTGCCACCGGCGGCTTCGACCTTGCCCGGCGCCTGTCCCACCAGCATCACGCGCGTCGAGCGGGCGCGCGACACGATCGGAACGACGTCGCTCGGATGGCCGCAGCGGCGGCACGCGGCGAGTCCGCGGCAGTGCGCCTCGAGACGTGCGTCGGACATACTCACGAATTTGACGGAACGTCGCGCGCCCAGCCAACCGTGGCGCGCACCGCGCGTTCCCAGCCGAGCATCAGCGCGCGCGAATTGTCGCGCGACATGTGCGGCGTGAACGACTGGAAGTGGTGCGTCGCGAGAAAATCGTCTACCGTTTGCCACACGCCGGACGAGAGCCCAGCGAGCCCGGCGGCGCCAAGCGCCGTGGTCTCCACCATCGCCGGGCGTTCCACTGGCACGCCGAGCACGTCCGCCTGGAATTGCATGAGCCAATCGTTGGTCGTGGCACCGCCGTCCACGCGCAGGCGCTCGAACTGCGCGCCGCTCGCCTTGGTCATGCTCTGCAACACCTCGGCAGTTCCGAACGCCATGGCCTCGAGCGCGGCACGGACCAGGTGCGCGCGTCCCGTTCCGCGTGTGAGTCCGACGATCGTTCCGCGCGCGGCGGCTTCCCAGTGCGGCGCGCCGAGTCCGGTGAGCGCTGGCACGAAGTACACGCCGTCCGTCGACTCGATGGAGCGCGCGAGCGCCTCGGTGTCGCTCGCGCGTTCGACGATTCCGAGCCCGTCGCGGAGCCACTGCACGGCAGCGCCGGCAATGAAGATCGCTGCTTCGAGCGCGTACGCGGGGCCGCCTGTCGCGTCGCAGGCGACGGTAGTCAACAGTCCGGGCGCCGTCGCCGGCCGTTCGTGCCCGGCGTTCAGCAGCAGGAAGGCGCCGGTGCCGTACGTGTTCTTGCTGCTTCCGCGATCGAAGCAGCCCTGGCCGAATAGCGCCGCCTGTTGATCGCCGGCGATGCCGCGGATCGGGATCTCGGCGCCGAGAATGTCGGAGCGCGTGGTGCCGAAATCACCGCTCGAGCGCCGCACCTCGGGCAGCACGTCCATTGGAACGCCGAACAGCTCGCACAGCTCGTCGCTCCAGGCCAGCCGATCGATGTCGAACAGCATCGTGCGTGATGCGTTCGTTGGATCGGTGGCATGCAGCGCGCCGCCGGTGAGCTGCCAGACGAGCCAACTGTCGATCGTGCCGGCCGCCAAGTCGCCGGCGGCGTAGCGCGTGTGGATCTGCTTCTGCCGCAGCAGCCACTCGAGTTTGGTGGCCGAGAAGTACGGATCGGGTAGCAGTCCGGTGCGCGCGGCAATCCAGTCGGCACGCGGCGCGAGGTCGCGGCAGCGCGCTTCCGTGCGTCGATCCTGCCACACGATCGCGCGATGCACCGGCCGGCCAGTGTCACGCTCCCACAGAACGATCGTCTCGCGCTGGTTGGTGATGCCGATCGCGGCCGGTTCGCTGCCCACGGCGTCGATCGCTTCTCGCGCGGCGAGGCGAACGCATTCGAGAATCTCCAACGCGTCGTGCTCGACCTGTCCCGGCGCCGGGAAATACTGCGGGATCTCGCGATAACCGCGCCCGGCGACGCGGCCGTCTTCGCCGATCATGAGGCACGTGGCGCCTGTCGTCCCTTCGTCGATCGCGAGAATGTGTTTCGTCATCGCCCGCCCGAGCCAAAGTCGAACGGCGGACGGTGGATCGCGCGGTCGCTCACGATCGCGGTGATCAGGTCCGCCGGCGTGACGTCGAACGCGGGGTTGTAGACGTCTACATCCGGCGGCGCCGTCGGCGATCCAAAGCCACGTCGAACCTCGTCGGCCTTTCGTTTCTCGATCACGATTTCCTCGCCGCGGCGCGTGGAGGGATCGAACGTACTGGTCGGCGCCACGACGTAAAACGGCACGCCGTGCGATCGCGCCGCGAGCGCCAGCGCGTACGTGCCGACCTTGTTGGCAACGTCTCCATTCGCGGCAATGCGGTCGGCACCCACGAAACACGCGTCGACCTGGCCGGCTCGCATCAACGTGGCCGCCGCGCCATCTACGAGCACGGTCACCGGAATCCCGGCGCGCTGAAGCTCCCAGGCGGTGAGGCGGCTCCCCTGGAGCAGCGGCCGCGTCTCGTCGGCGTACACACTGACGCGCTTCCCCTGCTCTATGGCCACATAGATCGCGGCGAGCGCGGTTCCGATACCGCCTGTGGCCAGTGCGCCGGTATTGCAGTGTGTCAGGACACGACCGCCGTCGGCGATGAGCTCGGAGCCCAGCTCGCCGAGCCGGCGGCACATGTCGCGGTCCTCGTCGAGAATCCGAGACGCTTCGTTGTGCAAGATGTGGCGCAGGTCGTCGGACGGCGACGTCCCGCGCGCCCTGGCGAGCATTCGATCGAGCGCCCAGGAGAGATTGACCGCCGTTGGGCGCGTGGCGCGAATCTGCTCGGCCGCGTCCTCGAGCAATTGCACACGTCCGTCGTCCGGCCGTGCGTTCAACGCCAGCGTCAATCCCATTGCGCCGGCGATGCCGATTGCCGGCGCTCCGCGAACGGCAAGCGTCGCGATCGCGTCGCACACGTCGCTCACCGTACGGAGGTCGCGGTAGACCTCGCGTTCCGGAAGGCAGCGCTGATCCAGAATGCGCACCGAGTGGCCGTCATCGGACCACCGCACGGCTTGAACGGGAGGCAGAGCCGACGTCATGCGCGAAACGTAGGATTCGACCCGGGGCGGCGTAAGCCGCGGCCAGAGAACGCTCCGCCGATTCAGTCGTCGCGGCGCGGCTTCTTTCTCCGCTCGGGGAAATGCCGGTCGAGAAAGGCGATCAGCGCGCGCTCTTCGGGTGAATGCGCCTGGCCGCGATCACCCGCCGTGCGCCGCGCGCGCGGGAGTGGGATCGTCTCGCCAGCGTCGAGATAGCGGGCGATCACGATTGGATGCACGTACGACTTGCGGCAGATGGTCGGCGTGTTGCCCAGCTCCGACGACACGAGCCGCATCGCCAGCGCGACGTTCCGCTTGGCCGCGCTGGGCGAAGCCGCCGGCCCCAGCTCGGCGAGCACGGTCGCGGCGCGCAGCGTGCCGCCCCACGTACGAAAGTCCTTGGCGCTGTATGGACCCAGCCGGCGCTTCAGGTACGCGTTTACGTCGTGCGCCGTGAGTGCGTGCCATCGGTCGCCGTTCCGATAGCAGAAGAGCCGCGCGCCCGGCGTGCGAAGCTGTCGCTCGACGAGCCGCACCAGATCGGCTTGATGAATCACCTGACACTGTCGGATGCGGCCCTTGCCGCGATACTCCAGGCGCACGGTATCGCCGCGAGCGTCCACGTGCGCCTTGCGAAGCGTGGTGATGCCGAACGTGCCGTTCTCGCGGAGATATCGCTCGCCACCAACCCGGCAGAAGGTTTCGCTGATCAGTCGGAGGACCGTCGCCGCGACGGCCTCGGTGTCGAGCCGCTCGACTCTCGCCGCGGGCCGCGCGTCCTCGTGCAGCGTACGCCGAATGCGCGGGAGCTCTTTCGCGAGCTGGCGTACACGATAGTACTTTCTCGCCTCACGACGCTCGACGGCCCGACCGTGATAGCGGTACTGCTTTCGCCCTCGCGCATCGAAGCCCCATGCCTGGATCGCCGATCGCGGCGACGCCGCGATGTGCACGTCGCGCCACGCGGGTGGCACGCGGAGGGCTTCGATCCGGGCAAGCGTTCGCCGATCGCGGATCAATCGATCGTTCGCGTCGACGTACCGAAAACGTCGTTTGGCGCCAGTTCGCCTGATCCAACTTTCCGCCATCGCCCCAGCCTCCAAGGCAAGATCTGCTCCGTCTTCTCGCCCTTTGTCGCCCGCGCCTTTTCCCCCAGATTGAACGCATGCCCTACGAGACCCTCGTTCTCACCACCGTCGATCGCGTCGCGACTCTCACGGTCAATCGCCCGGACAAGCTCAACGCCCTCAACGATCGCGTCATCTCGGAGCTCGGCGAGGCCATCGACGCGCTCCGCGCCGACCCCTCGGTGGGGGGAATCATCCTCACCGGCGCCGGTCGCGCGTTCGTCGCGGGCGCCGACATCTCCCAGCTCGCGCAACATGGTGCCATCTCGGCGAAGGCGCTGTCGGAGGCTGGGCAGAGAGTGTTTCGCCGGTTCGAGACCTCGCCCAAACCAGTCATCGCCGCCGTAAACGGCTTCGCGCTCGGTGGGGGCTGCGAGCTTGCGATGGCCTGCCACATTCGCATCGCATCCGACGCGGCCAAGTTCGGACAGCCGGAGGTGAAGCTCGGCCTGATCCCGGGGTATGGCGGCACGCAGCGACTCGCGCGCCTAGTGGGCAAAGGCCGCGCGCTGCAGTTGCTGCTCACCGGCGAGATGATCGACGCCAACGAGGCATTTCGCATCGGACTCGTGAATCGCGTCGTCCCGGCCGGCGATTTGATCGCCGCGGCGACGACCATGATGCAGGCGATACTGGCCAACGCACCGCTCGCGCTTGCACAGTGTATCGAAGTCGTGAATCGCGGCGACGGCGCGTCGCTCGACGACGCGCTCGCGCTCGAGGCCACGGCGTTCGGCCTTCTCGCCGCAACGAGCGACAAGCAAGAAGGCACGCGGGCCTTTCTGGAAAAGCGCTCCGCGAGCTTCACCGGCGCGTGAGTGGATCGGCCGCACGATTGATCCACCTGGACGTTCGCGACTTCAGAAATCTCGCGCGCGTCGAGCTCGCGCCGCCGGCCGAGGGGATCGTCGTGGTGGGCGAGAACGGACAGGGAAAGACCAACCTGCTCGAGGCCATCCACTATCTGCAGCTCCTGCGATCGTCGCGCGGCGCGCGCGACCAGGACCTGGTGCGTTTCGGCGCCGAGGCGTTTCACATCGGCGCCACCGTGGACACGGACGGCCGGCACGAGATTGGGGTCGGCTTCGAGCGCGCGACCAAACGCAAGCGAGCGAAGATCGACGGCAGCATCCCCGAGCGGTTGAGCGACGCGCTCGGCGCGCTGCCCTCGGTCATGTTCTCGCCCGACGACGTCGAGTTGGTCACCGGTTCGCCGAATCTGCGCCGGCGGTTCCTCGACGTCATGCTGGCGCTGACGAACCGCGGGTATCTCGCGGCGCTCCAGCACTACCGCGCCGCACTGCTGCGCCGTAACGCGGCGCTCCGCGACGCGGCCCGCGGCGCGGGGAGTGGACGCAACGCCTCGGCGAGCGTTGCCGTCTGGGAGGCGCCGCTGGCGCGCTACGGCGCGCTGCTGTGGACGGAACGCCGGGCGTGGGTAGTCTCGATGGAGGATCGGCTCGAGTCGCTCTGCCACGAAATCGGCGAGACCGGCAAGGTCCGGGCACGCTACGCGAGTACACTCACCGCGACCAACGATCCGGCGGCAGCCATCGCGCGGGCACTCGAGGAAAAGCGGCCGTCCGATCTGCGCCGCGGGCTGACGCACGCTGGTCCACATCGCGACGATCTCGTGCTCACGCTCGACGGTCGCGAGCTCCGCGTGTTCGGATCGGCCGGCCAACAGCGGACGACGGCGATCGCGCTCCGTATGCTCGAGGCGGCGACGTTGAGCGAACGAGCCGGACGTGCACCGCTGCTGCTGCTCGACGACCCTTTCGCCGAGCTCGACACTCGTCGCGCCAAGCGAATTCTGGAGTGGCTGTCGCGCGAGGGACGCAGCCAGACGGTGATGGCAGTGCCGCGCGAATCGGAGATTCCAAGCGAGCTCACCAGCCTCGAGCGGATGCGCGTGACGGCCGGCGCGGTCGCGCGTTTTTCAACCGCATGAGTGAGCGAAAGCGGAAGCCGGCGCCGATCAGCCGAATCGTGGCCGACGTGCTTGGCGAGCGAGGCCTCACCGAACGCGTGGACCAGGCCGGAATCATCCCGGAGTGGCCAAAGCTGGTGGGTGCACAGATCGCCGCGGTGACGGTGCCGCAGTCGATCACAGCCAACGGAACGTTGTTCGTCCACGTCACGACCAACGCCTGGATGAACGAACTTTCGCTGCTCGAGCCCGAGCTGCTCCGATCGTTGAACGCCAAGCCCGGCCGCGCGGCGGTGCGGCGGATCCGCTGGGTTTTGAAGCGCTGACGCCGAGCATGGCTCCGGGGGTGACGAGCGGCTCACGTCTGCCGGTCTAAGACATTGGAACTTCGGAACTTGCAGAGCGATCCACCCGTTGCATGACGGCGCGCGCTGAGTTAATTTCAACAGGCTGAGCGCGCCCCGATTTTCGGGTTTTGTACGGGCAGAATTTTTACAGGTGAATCAATGGCAAAGACCCCCACCGACACGACCGGACAGAAATACGACGCTGGGCAGATTCAGGTCCTCAAGGGACTCGAAGCGGTGCGAAAGCGGCCCGGCATGTATATCGGCTCGACGTCCGAGCGTGGTCTGCATCATCTCGTGTACGAGGTTGTCGACAACTCGATCGACGAAGCGCTCGTCGGCTATGCGGACACGATCCGCACGACGATTCATCAGGACAACTCGATCACAGTCGAGGACAACGGGCGCGGCATTCCGGTCGACATTCATCCGACCGAGAAGATGCCCGGCGTCGAGCTTGCCATGACCGTGCTGCACGCCGGCGGCAAGTTCGACAAGAACACGTACAAGGTGTCGGGTGGTCTGCACGGCGTCGGCGTGTCGGTCGTGAACGCGCTTTCGGAAAAGCTCAAGGTGTGGGTGAAGCGCGATGGCAAGGAGTACTACATGGACTTCGAGCGTGGCAACACCACGACGAAGCTCAAGAGCATTCGCGAGATCCCCAAAAAGGAGACGGGCACCAAAACCTGGTTCAAGCCCGACCACACGATCTTCACGGATCTCATTTATCGGTACGACACGCTCGCCCTGCGGTTGCGGGAGCTGTCGTTCCTCAACAAGGGCGTGATGATCACGCTCACCGACGAGCGCGCGGGGCAGGAGAAGTCCGAGACCTTCCACGCCAAGGGCGGCCTCAGGGAGTTCGTGCAGCATCTCAACGCCAACCGCAAGGCGTTGCACAACGAGGTCGTTTACGTCGACACGACGCGGGACGACGTCGGCATCGAGCTCGCCATGCAGTACAACGACGGCTACAACGAGAACGTGTTCTCGTTCGTCAACAACATCAACACGCACGAAGGCGGTACGCACCTCACCGGATTCAAGTCGGCGCTCACCCGCGTCATCAACGCATACGCACAAAAGGGCAATTTCCTCAAGAAGGCCGACTTCACACTCTCCGGCGACGACGTGCGCGAGGGGCTCACGGCCGTGCTCTCGGTGAAAGTCCGTGAGCCGCAGTTCGAGGGACAGACCAAGACCAAGCTTGGCAACTCTGAGGTCGAGTCGGCGGTCAAGACGCTCGTCAACGAGTGGCTCGGCGCGTACCTCGACGAGCATCCGCGCACGGCGAACATCGTCGTCGAAAAGGCGGTGTCGGCGGCGCGGGCCCGCGAGGCCGCGCGCAAGGCGCGCGACCTCACGCGGCGCAAGTCGGCGCTCGACGTCGGCAACCTGCCCGGCAAGCTCGCCGACTGCTCGCTCACCGATCCGTCGCTCTGCGAGCTCTACCTCGTCGAGGGCGACTCGGCGGGCGGCTCGGCCAAGCAGGGCCGCCGCCGCGACTTCCAGGCGATCCTGCCACTCCGCGGCAAGATCATCAACGTCGAGAAAGCGCGCATCGACAAGGTCCTGTCGAACGAGGAAATCCGCACGATCATCACCGCGATCGGCAGCGGCATCAAGGAAGAATTCGAGCTGGAGAAGACGCGCTATCACAAGATCATCATCATGACAGATGCCGACGTCGATGGCGCGCACATCCGCACGCTCCTGCTCACGTTCTTCTTCCGTCAGATGCCGGAGCTCATCGAAGCGGGCTACGTCTATATCGCGCAGCCGCCGCTCTTTCGCGTCGCGAAAGGCAAAGAGGAGTACTACGCCTACGACATGGCCGAGCGGGATGAGATCGCGAACCGGCTTGGGAACGGCG
>DATJHY010000116.1:0-7511 GCA_035493635.1 Gemmatimonadaceae bacterium
TGACCGCGTGAGCCGGGTGCTCGAGCAGCACTACTTCGGTGGGCTCACACTGACCGAGACGGCGGAGGCGCTCGGAGTGTCGCTCGCTACCGTGAAGCGCGACCTGCGGTACGCGCGCGCGTGGCTCGCCGCGCGATTCGAGGTCGGAGTGGTGCCCCGGTGAACCCGAAGAACACTGGCGCCTCGAGCCGCATTCGCGATCTCTTCGACGAGTTGATCGAACTCGAGCCGAAAGAGCGCGCGGCGCGCCTTGCACGTCTCGACCGGAACGACCCCGACGTCGCTCGGCTCGAGCATCTGCTCGATGCGGACGGCGATGCGTCGCAAAGGCTGGCCGGGCTGGAGTTCCTGTACGCTCCGGCCTCGGTCTCGCCCGCCGCGTCGAACTTCGATGCAGTGACGGCGTTCTCGCCGAACTACACAATCGAGGGTGAGCTCGACGGCGGCGGGATGTCACGCGTCTTCGTTGGTCGCGACGCAAAGCTCGGCCGGAAGATCGTGGCAAAGGTAGTACCGCCCGAGCTGGCCGCCGACGTCACTCTCGAGCGCTTTCAGCGTGAGATCAAAGTCGCGGCGCAGCTTCGTCATCCACACATCGTTCCACTCCTCGAGTCGGGCGAAGCGGCGGGCTGCCTGTACTACACGATGCCCTTTATCGAGGGCGAGTCCCTACGCGATCGCCTCAGGCGCGACGGCCCGTTGCCACCGCATGTCGCGTTGCGCCTGGCGATCGAGATTGCCGACGCGTTGGCGTACGCGCACGACTTCGGCTTGATCCATCGCGACATCAAGCCGGGGAACGTGCTCGTCGACTCCGGCCACGCTGTGGTGGCCGACTTCGGCATCGCGCGCGCGTTGAGCGACGCGGGTACGGCGACGACAACGCATTCCGAGGCCGTAGCCCCCGCGCGAACGATCACGCATTCCGGCGTGATAATTGGCACGCCGGCGTACATGAGTCCCGAGCAGGCTTCGTCCGACGGCATCGTCGATGCGCGGACGGACATCTATTCACTCGGCTGCGTGCTGCACGAGATGCTGCACGGCGCGCCCGTGATCGGCGGTCACGGCACCGCCCAGTCGTCGGCGCGCGAGTCGAGCGCGCGTGTGGCCGCTCGCGTGAGAGCCATCATCGCGCGGGCGACGGCGCGGCGTCCGGACGACAGGTTCCAGACCGCGCACGCGATGCGGGAGGCGCTGCAAGCGGCGGCCGCGCCTCGAATCAGTCCGCCTGTCATGTGGAGCACCGTCGCCGCGGTCGTCGTGCTGGTCGTTGGCGCTGGTCTAGCACTTCGGCCGCGTACGGACCAGTCGTTCGCGAGTCCACAAGCCGTGGTCAAACAGGTGACGACGCGAGGCGATGTCAGGCTCGCCGCGATCTCGCCAGGCGGCGAGTATTTCGCGTTCGTCACCGGGGATACGATCCTTCGGGTCGGCGAGGTCGGGACGGGCGCTCTGGGCAGCATCCGCACGGGCCTGCGTCTTGGTCCGCCGCGCCAATGGAGAATCCGGCAGGTTTCGTGGTCGCCCGACGGGAGCATTCTCTACTACTTGCCGGAGCCCCCTCACGACGTATCCGCGGTCCCGAAGGTGGGTGCTTGGCGCGGGGTCATCGCCAACCCGCTCCTCGCGGGCCCCGTCGAGGAAGTGTGGAGCGGCAGCCGGGACGCGCCTGGATTCGCGATCTCACCGGTCGATTCGTCGCTCGCACTGTGGGTGATGCTGACCGCCCACAGTGATAGACGCGACGGGCCAATCGTTCGCGATCCCACTGTGATCCTTCGTTTGCCCGGTCGGGGAAGTGGCCAGAACGACACGACCGTGGTGCGTTTGGATATGCTCTGGGCAATGATCAGCTACTCTCCGAATGGCAGGTGGCTGGCCGCGTGCGGTGGATCGGAGAGCCGCCCCCAGAGTTGGCGGCTGGCGGTTATCGCCGTCGACGGAACGACGCAGACAATACTGGACAGCGCGGCGGTAGCACCAGCCATGTGCGGCGTGATGTGGAGCGCGCGCGGTGATTCTCTGCACGTGTGGCCGAAGATGCCGGGTAGCGGCATGGTGACTTACCGCATCGACAACGCGACCGGAAAGGCGCTTGGCCCTCCGGCGCCGTTTCGCTTGCCGCCGGCTCCGGCTGGCGAGCGGGCGGCTTTCACGATGTCGGCCGATGGACGGCGACTCGCTTACATCCAGCACACTGCCAGACGCTACGTCGCGGTTGCCAAGTTGGGCGCCGGCATCGAAGTTGGTTCGCAGGACGTCAGCGTCGGTGCGCAAGATCCAAGTCGGCCGGAGATCTCGCCCACAGGCGACCGGTTCGCCTATGTAATCGCCGATGATTCCGGCAGTGCGATCTACACGCAGGACCTGCGCGGTGGCGAGCCGCGCCGCCTGAGCCGCCGTTATCGCGAAGGAGTGTCGGGCGTACGATGGTCCGACGACGGGACTCGCATCGCCACGCTGACCCGGCGGGATTCACAGCCTGTCATCCTCATCCTCGACGCGACCGGCGCCGAGCTGACGACTGTTCGAATGAGGCACACGATCTACGACACGACCGTGTACCGGCCTGCTTTCGATTGGGCTGCCCGCAGCACTAGCGTGATGTACCTCGCCCTCGATTCGGCGAAAACGAATCTCGACACGTGGCTCATCGACTTGGCGAGCGGCCGGGAACGGCGGCTCCTGTCATACAGAGATGGCGCGAACTCCCAGTATGAATCGCTCCCCGTCTGGTCGCCCGACGGCAAGGCTTTCCTGACCGACTCGCGTCTCCGCGTGAACATGAGAGACGCGGCGACAGGGGCGAAGCGCGATCTGGATGCCATGGGCGTGCCCCTGGTGTGGCGAGCGGATGGGACGTTCTTCAGCGAACGCATCAACCCGGACGGCACGACCAGCATCTGGCGGTCGAGCGTGGGCCAGCGCCCGACACTATATGCTCATTTCGGGAAGGAGTGCAGGCTGATCTCGATGGATCGCCAGGCACGCCGAGCGGTGTGTCAGGTGAATCGCGACGAATCCGACGTGTTCGTCGTGACGAGGCCGTAGCTGGTCGCTCACAGCGTACAGGTGGCGTCCTGCACACCCCGATGGAGCGTATTCGCCGCGCTCACACGACGACGATCGCCACGCCGGTCAATACGAGCGTCGCTGCCCACACGAGATCGAAGTTGATCCACGCGCGTCGCACCAGGTGCAACGCCGCGCGCTCATACACGACCACCGCGAGCACCGCCGTGACGACCAGATAACCCGCGGTGTGCACGCTCGTCGCCCAAAGCGTCGGCCAATCCACCGACACCATGCTCGCCAACGCGGCGGAGGAATGCTCGGTGTGATGAGAATGACTTGCGACGCCGGACTGCATGGCGCGCATCGCAAATGGCGCCGCCATCAAACCCGCCCCGTGCGCCGTGGCGACGACAAACGACCAGACGGTGAGCTCGCGCCCACTGGCGCGCAAACCGCCCACGCGCCAGCGGCCGATTCCCGCGTGTCGATGTCCGCGAAACTGCCACAAGCCAAGTCCGATGAGCAGCGCTGCCGCTCCCCAGCGGACGCCGGCGCTCGGCAAGACTACGCCGAGCCCCAGCGCGATGGCCACCGCCACGGCGATGGCGAGTGCATGACCCAGGGCGAGCGGTCCGAGCGCGCGCCACACCGCTCGCCGCTCTCCATGGTGCACGCCCAACGCGACGGCGAAGAGCCAGCCCATTCCCGGGTTGAGGCCGTGGAGGGCGCCCAACGACAGCAGCGCCCACGCCGCGGACCATGCATTCGTCGACATCGTCGGCTCACGAGAAGCAGAACGAGTCGGACGATGCGTCGCCGCCCTGCAGTCGCACCTGGTGCGCCCGGATTCCCTCCTCGAACTGCACGAGGAAGTTCGGGTCCAGCGACATGCTGCCATCGGTCCTGGTGTCGATCTTCGCCATCCAGCCGCGAATGCCATCGGGGTAGAACTGCGCGTCCCACGGCGAGTAGAGCGAATTCGTCACGTAGACACGACGACCGTCGCGGCTCACCTCCACCATCTGCGGCGCACCATTGAGCGGCACCTTGGGCGCTGACGGGTGCGCCGCGCGGCTCACGATACCGCCGAGACGGACTGACCCGGTGAACACTGGGTTGAAGGGATCGCTCACGTCGTAGCGCCGCATCTCACCAGTGCCGAAGCACGAGACGTAGAGCCAGCGGTCGTCCACCGACAGGTTGATGTCGGTCACGAGCGGCGGTACCGCGCCGAAGCCCTTGAGCAGCGGAGGCAGAAGCTCCGCGTCTGCCGGCTCCGCGGGAATGGTGATGACCTTTCGCGCTTTCCACTCGCCCCGTCCGCCGCGCGCCGCTGCGTCGAGATACCAAAGGAAGATCGACGCCGAGAGATCGGCGAGTGACACCACGACCCCCACGAACCCGTATGCCCGCTTGGGGTTGTGCGCCGGCCGCAGCTCGAGAACCATTTGCTGCTCGGCGCCGAGATCGATCGCCTGCTCGTGCCGACGAGTGCGCAGGTTCCACACGTGCAAGGCGTGGCCGTACTTGCCAGCGAGCAGCAACTCCGGGATGACGCCGTCCTTCACCATGTTCGGCGTCCCCCATTCGCTCGTGATCATCGTGTCGTGGCCGAGGTGCCAGAAGAAATCGTAGGCCAGGTACTGCGGACCACGCTCCTGTTCCCAGCGGCCTTTCACCTCGAAGCGATCGTGGTCGAGTGTGAAGATCCCACCCGGGCCATCACCGCCCGGAGCGCCGAGCGCGTTGATGTAGATGCCGTCGGGTCCGCAGTGCACGGTGTGCGGCGCCGCGTAGCCGGTCTTCTCCATCACCTCGTCGGCTTCGATGACCTTCACGAGCTTGGGCGCGCGCGGATCGGGTTGCGTGTCGACGATATGGATGCGCGACGAATTGGTGCCGGGCACCACGAGATAGCGCCGCTCGGCGTGCGCGTTTGGTGCGTAGGGACAGAGGTGCGAGCTGCAGGCATTCCAGCCGAAGTGGTGGAGTTCGTTCCCGCCCTGGGGGAAATCGACGCGGCCGACCATCTGTCCATAGCTTGGCGACCCGCGCTTTGTGTCGACGACGCCGATGCCGTCGCGCTGCCCGTTGCCTCCCGGCGCGAGGAGAGCGACGTAGGCGAGCTCCTCGGCGGGCCCTGCGGCTGCGAGTGTGGGAGAGGGGTAGAACGTGGGATCGGGGGTCCAGCGTGGCATGTTCGTGCTCCTGATTCGAATGTGGGTCTCGAACAGGAACTGCGAAGAAACGAGCCCCGCGCGGACATCTTGGGTCCTCGCGCCGCAGATCGCGCGTCAGCAAGCGCGCCTCAGCGCTGCCAGGCCGGGGCGAAGCCCGGAGGCTGAGCGAGCCGCCGGTAGACCGCCGCCGAGTCGGGCTTCCCCCACGCTTCGTAGAGCCTCGCCATTCCCGCGTACGTCAGGCGAACGTTGATGTGGGTCTCGGAGACGAAGCGCCGCTGCACGGCCACACTCTCGCGGTAGAGCGAGTCCGCCTCGGCGAATCGCCCTTCCAGAGTCAGCACACCAGCGATGCGCACATTGGCCCAGGCGATGATCGCGTCCCAAGTGCCGGGCACGCCCCGGCGGATGTCGAGCGCCTGTCGGTAAAGCGCCTCTGCCGAATCGAGAGCGCCGCGCTTCGCGAGCACATCGGCGAGGTAGCCGAGCACGCCGGCATACATCGGGTGGCGCGGGCCGTACGTCTTTTCATATATCGTGACCGCGTCGCGGGTGAGCCGCTCCGCTTCCGGAGAGTAGCCGTTGCGGGTGAGCACCAGGCCGAGGCCGAGCATGGCCGATGCCGTCCCGAGGTGGGATGGCCCGAGCGTGCGGCGTTCCAGGGCGAGCGCTTGGCGGATCAGGCGTTCCCCCTCCGCCGCCTGCCCGTGTCGCGCGAGCATGCCGCCAAGAGCGCTCATCGCCTCCGCCGTCTGCGTATGCTCGTCCCCGACCAGCGCGCGGGTCTCGGCGAGCGCCTGGCGTGCGAGCGACTCGGCTTCAGCGCGCGTCGCCGTCCGCTCGTCGAGCAGGTCGGCGAGCGCGTACGTCATCAGCACGTTTTCGAAGTGCGGACGGGGGAATGCCCTCCGCGCCGCCGCGCGCGCTTCGCGCCGCGCCCGCTCGGCGCCGGCGATGTCTCCGCGCAGCGCGAGCGGGCCGCTGAGATCGAACAGATCGTGCGCCAGCGCCGAGTCGGCGCCGCTGCGTCGGTCCACCTCGATCGCCTCCCGCCTGTAGGCCTCGGCCGTCGCAACGTCCCCGAAGAAGCCGGCGAACGGTGCGAGCTGGCGGAGACTCGCCGCGACGTCAGCGTGCGCGTTGCCGAGCAGCACACGCCGAATGCGAAGCGCATCGCGCGCCAGCGAATCCGCCGTGCGATACTCGCCCTTCGACCACAGCACGCTCGCGAGCCGCGCCTCCAGGTCGGCCGTCTGGACGGTCAACGCCTCGCCATGCGCGCGGCGCACCTCCAGGGCCCGCCGAAGCAGCTGCGACGCGAGCGGCAGGTCGTCGAGGCTCGCATGTACGCGACCGAGCGCTTCGAGCATTCGCGCCTGAGCCAGCGGCTCGCCGCCGAGCTGTTCGGCGCGCGCGATGCCGCGGCGGAGCAGGTCAGCGGCTGTCAGTGTATCCTGACGCCCCTCGGCGGGATCGCTTGCCTCGAACAGGCTCACAAGGAACCCGGTCACCGCTTCGGACTCGCCGAATGCGTTCTGCGTCCGTTCGAGCGCTGCCGCCGCGTTGTCGCGTTCGCGCGCCGCCACCGCCGCGAGCCGCAGCGCCACACCGAGGCCCACGACGAGCAGAAGCGCCGCCGCCACGGCGAATGCGGCCGTTGCTCGGTGGCGGCGCGCGAACTTCTCGAGCCTGTACCAGCGGCTCCCTCGATGGGCAAGCACGGGAAGCCCCTCGCGATAGCGCGATACGTCCTCCGCGAGCAACTCGGCCGATCCATAGCGCCGGCCCGGTTCCTTGCGGAGCGCCATGCCCACGATTGCGTCGAGATCGCCGCGCAACTCGCGCGAGAGCCTTTCCGGTGTCGTGTCGCGCGCCGCGGCGGCTGCGGTGGCCGACTCGCCGCGCACGACAGCTACGCTCGGCCGCTCCGGCTCGCGCTCGCACACGGCTTCGAATACGGCGCGCGGAGAATCAGTGTCGATTCGATGCGCCGGGTTCCCCACGAGTAGTTCGTACAGCAGCAGGCCAAGCGCATAGACGTCACTCGCGGTGGTGAGCGAGTCACCACGCACTTGCTCCGGGCTCGCGTACGCTGGGGTCATCATCCGGAAGGCGGTACGCGTCACCGGTTGCTCGGCGCCCAACGCGGGGTTGAGCAACTTTGCAATGCCAAAATCCAGGAGCTTGACCGTGCCGGCAGCGGTAACGAGCACGTTGCCTGGCTTGAGGTCGCGATGCAACACCAGGTTCTGATGCGCGTGGTGGACGGCGCTGCACACCTCCTCGAACAACCGCAAGCGAGCATCGACGCCC
>DATJHY010000117.1:0-4771 GCA_035493635.1 Gemmatimonadaceae bacterium
GTCGGCACGTGGCGGCCGTTTCGCGACGGCGGCCAGGATGGGCGGCGTCTCGAGACGCAGTGGGGTCGCGGCGAGGACCGACGCCGCGGATCCCACGCAGCAGCTGATGCACGTGCAATGGTGCTGGTGTTGGCCGGTCGAATGTGAGTCGGTCGACGAACCATGCCCGGCATGGTGTGCGGCATGGTGAGCCATCTCGCCGGCGCCGTGGCCCATCGCCAAGTCGACCATGCCGGCCTCGGCAAGCTCCGCCGCGGCACTCGCGTGCATGGGGCAGATGTGCACCACCGACGGCTCGCCGACGCTGAGCACGAACCAGACGGCGAGCAGTGCACGAAACACGCGAGTCGCGAAAGAGCGAGGCATTCGGTCGGAATTTACTCGTCTAACCAACGCATCGGTATATTCCGGAGTTCCCGGAGGGCTGGCAGAATGGCTAATGCACCGGTCTTGAAAACCGGCGTCCGCAAGGACTTGGGGGTTCGAATCCCTCGCCCTCCGCTCGCACGATAAGCGCGGCGACGTGCGCGCGCGGCTCACTGCCGGCGCGTGCCCTCGGCAACGAGCCGCATGGCGTAGCGGTCGGCGTCTCCTCGCCGACCCCATGTCCGATACAGCGAAACGAGTCCGCGCAACACCCGCTGAACGTCAGGGTGCGCATCCGGCAACTGCGCCTCGAAAACGCCAAGCGACTCGACCAGCTCGGCCTCCGCTTCGCGATATCGCCCCGAGAGTGTAAGGAGGCGCGCCCGCTCGGTGCGCCAGGCCGCCGCACGGAGGTGCTTCGGACCAGACAGTCGACCGTCCATTGCGATGGCGTTCAGGAACAACTGGTCGGCCTCACGGTACCGTCCGGCGTCGGTGAGAAGACCGGCCAGGTCGGCCATGCCGCTGGCGACCAGGGCATGCTCGTGCCCGACCGTGGAGTTGTAGGTCGCCAGCGCTTGACGAAACAGTACTTCGGACTCGGCAAAGCGCCGTCGCCGGTGCAGAAACTCGGCGAGCCCCGCTTTGCTCTCGCCGACTTGTTCGTGGTTCGGTCCGAGCGCGGCCTGCCGAATCGCGAGTATGTCGCGCAGCAGCGTTTCCGCCTCGTCGGCGTGACCTTGCAACTCGACGATGTCGGCCAGGCTGTTCATCGCATGAATGAGCTGCAGGCTGCGATCGCCGTATTCCTTCCGCTGAACGGCGAGCGCGTTTCGGTAGAGAGTTTCAGCCTCGACGTACTGCGCACGTTGCCGTGTGAGGAGATCGGCGAGATAGATCTCGGCTTCGGCCACGCTGGCATGCTCGGAGCCATGCCCGAGCTGTCGAAGCTCCACTGCTTCCCGGAGCGTCGCTTCCGCTTCGTCGATTTTCCCATTGCGTGCCAAGGAGGTCGCGAACGGAATCAGCATGGCGGACAAACGATCATCGGCAAGCGGCAGCCGCCGACGGAGTGTGGCCACGGCGCTGCGATAATACGCCTCGCTCTCGGCGAGCCGGCCCAGATACGGCATCAGAAATCCGAGCGAGCCAAGTGTCTCGGCGATCGCCGGATCGTTGGGATCGAGCAGACGCTGTCGCATCTGCAGCGCGGCCGTATAAAGCGACTCGGCGCGCGTAAACGCCGACATGGTGCGATAGTGCATGCCGAGTCGCTGCAAGCTGATGGCGACGTCGGCGTGCCCCGCCCCCAAAGTGGCCTGTCGCAGTGTGAGCGACCGCGTGAGCAGCCACTCGGCGTCCGTGTGTCGACCGAGCTTATCGTATATCTCGCCCAACGCGTCGAACATGCGTGCCTGAAGGGCCGGCTGCGCGCGGAGCCGCTCGGCTTCGGCCGTGCCACGCCGAAGGATCTCGCGAGCCGCGACCGTGTCGACCAACGCCGACATTGGATCGCTCGCGGCCACCAAGCCAAGCAGAAAGGAGGTGACGTCCTCCGATTGGCGCATGGCCGTCTCGGCACGCACGCGCGCGGCGCGCGCTTCTCGCGCCTGCCAGAGCGCGACGCCGAGTCCAGTGGTCAGAAACAGCACGATGAGCGCCGCCGCGGCTACACCAGCGCTGTGGCGGACGGCGAACTTCGAGGCGCGGTACCAGATGCTGTCCGGCCGCGCGAGCACGGGACGGCCATCCAGGAAACGGCGCACGTCTTCGGCGAACGCGCCGGCCGAGTCGTAGCGGCGATCGGGCTCCGTGGCGAGCGCCTTGAGCACGATCACATCGAGATCGCCGCGAATCGTCCTGCGGATTCGATCGGCGGATTCGCTCACGCTTGCGGTCCGTTCAACGGTGGCGCTCGGCGGTTCCACGGTCTGCTCGCACACCACGCGCACCATTTCGGCGGGACCGAGGCCGCTCAGGTCGTGCGGCCGGCGGCCGGTGAGCAGCTCGTAGAGTACGACGCCGAGCGCGTAGATGTCGGTGAGCGTCGAAACGCGGCCGTGCCGCAGCTGCTCGGGGCTCGCGTACGCGATGGTGACCCACGGCGCGGTTTGCGTGGCGTCGATCGAATCTTCGTCCTCGAGCGCCTTCGCCAGGCCGAAGTCGAGGAGCTTGGGCCGTCCGTCCCTGGTTACGTGAATGTTGCCGGGTTTGAGATCTCGATGGACCACGAGCTGCTGGTGCGCATAGTGCACCGCCTCGCAGATCGCGCCGAACAGCAACAGCCGCTCGCGAAGCGTGAGCGCGTGCGCTTCGCAGTACTGCACGAGGTCGAGCCCTTCGACGTACTCCATGGCGACGTAGGGCTGCCCGCTCGACGTCGAGCCGCCGTCGATGAACCGCGCGATGCCAGGATGCTCGAGGCGCGCGAGGATTCGACGTTCCTCGGCGAGTCGGATCTCGAGGCTGGCCGTTGCATATCCGGCGCGGATGAGCTTGAGCGCCACAGTCTGCGTGAAGCCTTCACCAGCGCGCTCGGCGAGATAGACCACGCCCATTCCACCTTCGCCAAGCATACGTACGAGGCGATAGGGTCCGACCCAGTCGAGGCTGGGCGGCGGCTCGCGCTCCTCAGTCAATCGTCCGAGGGGTCCCGTGGCATCATGTGCGGCGAGCAGTTCCAGCAACTCGCGGCGCAATTGCTCATCCTCGCCGCAGCCCGCGATGAGCCGTCGCTCGCGATCCGACGGCGGTGTCTCCAGCAGCTCGTGGAAGAGCGATTCGACTCGATCCCAGGGTGCGGCGGAGGTCATGGAGCCGCCACACCTCGCTCGGCGACGAGCTCGCGATTGAGCCAGGCGCGAGCGAGCGCCCAATCGCGCTTCACCGTCGCCGGCGAAATGTTCAGCGCGTGCGCGGTTTGCTCCACGTCCATGCCGCCAAAGAAGCGGCACTCGACGACGCTCGCTTGTCGTCCGTTCAAGACTGCCAGGCGTGACAACGCTTCGTCGAGCGCCACAAGCTCATCGGGGCGCTCGGTGGCGGCGACGACCGCATTCTCCAGCGTCACCGGCTCGGCGAACGGGCCACCGCGCTTCTCGGCTCGCTTCATCCGCGCGTAGCTGATCAGAATGCGTCGCATCACCTGCGAGCACGCACCAAAGAAATGATCGCGCCCCTGCCACGAGATGCGGTCCAGTTGCACGAGTTTGAGGTACGCTTCGTGGACGAGCGCCGTCGGCGAGAGCGTGTGGTCGGGCCGCTCGCGGCGAAGCTCGCGTTCGGCAATGCGATGCAGCTGCTCGTAGATCACCGGCAGCAATCGATCGAGGGCCGCGCGCTCGCCGCGCGACAGGTCGAGCAACGCCTGGGTGACGCTTGGATCAGGTGCCATGGCGTCCCTCCAGAACACCGCGAACCCGCCACACACAGGTGCGTACGTTGCACCGCTCGACTGAACGGGGCAAGGCGAAGCAAACGGCGAAGAGCAAAAGCAGCGCGGGCGGGCTCCAGTTGAAGCCCGCCCGCGCGGGACCATGCTTCCGCTCGTTTCGCTCTAGTTCGCCGCGATTGCCTGGCTGCGGCCGGGCATGACGCGGCGGACTTCGCGAACCAGCGTCCGCGCAAGGTGGTCGCCCAGCGAGTCGGCGCTCGCGTAGTACCGATTCGCGGTTCCCGGATCGAGACCCTCGAGCTTTACTGGAATGGGAATCACGATGCGCACGAGCGCTTCTTCGGTGTGTCCGAGCAACGCGGCGTCGCGGAGAAGATTCCATTTCACCGCGTACTCGTTCGCCGCGATGCGTCCGCGGCCCTGGTACCAGTAGTACACGACCGCCGTCTCGGGGCCGTTCTTGAGCGCGTAGTGGTTGACCACGTAGCGCGATCCATCGACGTCGATTGCTCGTTTGTCGCCGCGCAGGATCTCCCAGCCGGCGCCGGGCAGACAGTTGCGCGGCGAATGGATCGTCTTGCCTTGCGACTGGCTGGCGTAGTACGAGACGAGGGTCTGGAACTGCGACGCCGAATCGTGGAAGTATGCGCGCTCGACGTAGTCCGTCATGCCCGCGATCCTGCGCTCATCGTCGCTCATCTTGAGGTCGAAGACCTTGTAGCCCGGCATCGACGGAAGAATCGACGTGAGCGGCGCATTCAGTGGCATCTGCCGCTGCGAATGGGTCTGCCACATGAACGCACAGCCCACGAGCAACACGAAGGCGGGAACGTACGCCTGCCACGCAGCCTTACGCATGACGCACCTCCCCCTCCCCCTCCCCCTCGCCCTCGCGGGTCCGCGCGATCCGCTCGAGGAAACCGCCGGCCCAAGCCATGGCGGTGAGCACGGCGAGCGAAACGAGAAAGAGGAGCCAACCCTCGGTCTTGTGCATGAAGCCTTCGCCGAGCG
>DATJHY010000118.1:0-25298 GCA_035493635.1 Gemmatimonadaceae bacterium
CAATACATCGCCCCGTACTCCGGCTGCACGATGGCCGAGTATTTCATGTTCGATGAAAAGAAGGCCACGCTGTGCGTGTACGACGACCTGTCGAAGCAGGCCGCCGCGTACCGTCAGCTCTCGCTCGTGCTGCGACGCCCGCCCGGTCGCGAGGCGTTCCCGGGTGACGTGTTCTATCTCCACTCGCGCCTCCTCGAGCGCGCGGCAAAGTTGAGCGAAGATCCGTCGGTCGTGGATGGCAAGAACATCCTCAAGCCGGGTGGCTCGCTCACCGCGCTGCCGATCATCGAAACGCAGGCCGGTGACGTCTCGGCATACATCCCGACGAACGTCATCTCGATCACCGACGGTCAGATCTTCCTCGAGTCGGACCTCTTCTTTGCTGGCGTACGTCCCGCGATCAACGCCGGCATCTCGGTGTCGCGCGTCGGCGGTTCGGCGCAGATCAAGGCGATGAAGACCGTCGCTGGCCGCCTCCGCCTGGATCTCGCGCAGTACCGTGAGCTGGAGGCCTTCTCGGCGTTCGCGTCGGACCTCGATGCCGCGACGCGCCGTCAGCTCGATCGTGGCGCGCGCACCGTCGAAGTGCTGAAGCAGGGTCAGTATCAGCCGATGCCCGTCGAGCAGCAGGTGATGATCATCTACGCCGTCACCAACGGTTTCATCGATGACGTGCCCGTGGCGCATGTTCGCGAGTGGGAGCGTGGGTTCCACGAGTTCATGGCGACGAAGTTCCCGCAGGTCGGCGAAGGCATCCGCACGACCAAGACGTTGTCAAAGGACATCGAAGCCGACCTGCGTCGCGGCATCGACGCGTACAAGAAGACGACAACCGTGGCAAAGCCGGCGGGCATCAGGAAAGCGGATCTGTAGTTGATGACGTCACTCCCTCATTACCTCACGACCAACGCCAATGGCTAAAGGCCGCGAGCTCAAGAGTCGAATCAAGTCCGTCGAGAACACGCGCAAGATCACGCGCACGATGGAAATGGTCGCGACGTCGAAGATGAAGCGGGCGCAGGATCGCGTCACCGCCGCGCGACCGTACGCGAACGCGCTGCGCGACGTGATCGCGAGTCTGTACTCGCCCGATCTCGCTGAACAGTTCCCGCTGCTGCGGCAGCCGGCGCGAGTGCGTCGGGCGGCGGTGATCCTGCTTACGGGTAACCGTGGTCTCGCGGGCGCATTCAACGCCAATCTGATCAAGGAAGCGCGCGCCACGATCGCACGGCTGGAGAGCGAAGGCGTCACGGTCGATCTGCACGCGGTCGGCCGCAAGGGACTGGGGTACTTTCGCTACGTTGGACGGACGATCGCGAGCAGCCGAACGGACATCACCGACCGGCCCACGGCGGAGGATGCCGCCGCGCTGGTGAACGATCTGACGGCCGCGTTCGCGCGCGGCGAGATCGACGCGGTGTACGTCATCTACCCGAACTTCAAGAGCGTGCTGTCGGCACCGCCGGCGACGGTGCAGGTGCTGCCGGTCCAGCCGCCAGAAACTGGCGCCAAGCGGCGCGACTACATCCTCGCGCCCGACGCGCAGACGATTCTCGGCGAACTGCTTCCGCTCTACGTACGCAACTCGGTCTATCGCGCGCTCGTCGAGATGACCGCGGCCTTCTACGCCGCGCAGCGCACGGCGATGAAGAACGCCACCGACAACGCGACGGACATGCTCAAGATTCTCGGCCGAACCTATAACCGTGCGCGCCAGGCGACGATCACGCAGGAGATCGCCGAGATTGTCGGCGGCGCGGCGGCACTGCAGGGCTAGAGGGACTAGAGGGTTAGAGGGTTGGAGGGTTAGCCGGCCGGAGGTTGGTTGGTAGGTGTCTTCCGCCCTCCAGCCCTCCACCCCTCCAGCAAAAGACCATTACCCAACCAGGAACCGTATGACCACCGCCACCGCAATTCACAATATTGGAAAGGTCGTCCAGGTCATCGGACCCGTACTCGACGTCGAGTTCGAGGCCGAGCACTTGCCGGAGCTTTACAATGCGCTCGAGATCTCGGCCACGGCGGAGGATGGATCAGCGATCCACGTCGTCTCCGAGGTGCAACAGCACATCGGACGCAACCAGGTGCGCGCCGTTGGGATGTCGTCGACTGACGCCATCGTGCGCGGCATGGAAGTGGTCGACACTGGCGGTCCGATCTCGGTGCCCGTAGGCGCTCCCGCGCTCGGGCGCATCCTGAACGTGCTCGGCGACCCGGTGGACAACGGCGCGCCGATTCCGAAGGACGCGTTGCGCTGGCCGATTCATCGCAAGCGTCCCGACTTCGTGAACCTCGAGCCCAAGACCGAGATCTTCGAGACGGGCATCAAGGTCGTCGACCTGATCGCGCCGTTCGTGAAGGGCGGCAAGATCGGTCTGTTCGGCGGCGCCGGCGTGGGCAAGACAGTCGTCATCATGGAGCTCATTAACAACGTCGCGAAAGGCCACGGCGGAAAGTCCGTGTTCTGCGGCGTTGGTGAGCGCACGCGCGAAGGGAACGATCTGTACCTGGAGATGAAGGAGTCTGGAGTCCTCCCGTCCTGCGCGCTGATCTACGGTCAGATGAACGAGCCGCCGGGCGCGCGCCTGCGCGTCGGGCTGTCGGGCCTCACCGTCGCCGAGTACTTCCGCGACATGGAGAACGCCGACGTGCTGGTGTTCATCGACAACATCTTCCGGTTCACGCAGGCCGGTTCCGAGGTATCGGCACTTCTTGGGCGCATGCCGAGCGCGGTGGGTTACCAGCCCACGCTCGCGACGGAGATGGGTGACCTCCAGGAGCGCATCACCTCGACGCGCAACGGCTCGATCACCTCGGTGCAGGCCATTTATGTGCCGGCTGACGATATTACCGACCCTGCGCCGGCCACGGCGTTCGCGCACCTCGACGCGACGGTCGTGCTGTCGCGCGCAATCACGGAGCTGGGCATCTATCCGGCAGTCGATCCGCTCGCGTCGTCGTCGCGAATCCTCGACGCGCAGTTCATTGGCGACCGGCACTACAAGGCGGCGACGGACGTCCAGCGCGTGCTGCAGCGCTACAAGGAGCTGCAGGACATCATCGCCATCCTCGGTATGGATGAGCTCTCGGAAGAGGACAAGAAGATCGTCGGCCGCGCGCGCCGGATCCAGCGCTTCATGTCGCAGCCGTTCTCGGTCGCCGAACAGTTCACCGGTATCCCGGGCAAGTACGTCAAGCTCGAGGAGACCATCTCGTCGTTCGAGCGGCTGGTCGCCGGAGAGTTCGACAATCTGCCGGAGCAGGCGTTCTTCATGGCCGGCGGCATCGACGACGTCGTCGAAAACGCGAAGAAGCTGCAGGGCTGAGGGGAACGCGAATGCTCAACGTCTCGGTGATCTCGCCCGAAGCGGTGCTCTACGAGGGGCAAACGGACTCCGTCGTCGCTCCGGCCTTCGATGGTGAGGTTGGCATTCTCACCGGCCACGCGCCGATGATGACGCTGCTCGGCAAGGGCGTTTTGCGGCTCGGTGGCGGGCAGCGGTTCAACGTCGACGGCGGTTTCCTGCAGGTCGTGGACAATGCGGTGCGCGTCGTGACCGAGCGAGCCTCCGCTGCCTGAGCGGCTGGTCGAGGACGCAAACGCGAAGGGCCGGCGATCATCGCCGGCCCTTTTGCATCTCCGCCTCGATCACGGCGTCGCGATGACCTGAATCACCCCGCTGGTGTTGCCGCTCCCGAAATGCGTCTGTGCCTGCGCCGGGTTGTAAAACTTGAGGTAACCCGCGGACAGAACCGACATCGAGCGCAGAACGTTGACGCTGCCGAGGCGTTCCCTGTCGAGATACACGTGAATCTCGTTGTCGCTACTCATCACGGGCGCCGACGGCCGCGGCTCCGTCGCATTGGTGTTCCGGATGGCGAGCCATTCCGGGCGGATCAGCTGCACGACCTCGTAGAGGTTCGAGGCCTGCAGTCGCCGCATGTCTTCAGCCATGATCACCGTCCGGTCGCGGGACGGGCTAGGCGTAGTGGAAGCGGCTTTCGACCCGGCGCCGCCGCACGCGCCGCCGAGCACGAGACTGGTTATAGCGATGAATGAATGGAAGCGAGACACGGTCCCTCCCAGCGCACTGTGCAATTGATGACCTGAGACATTGCGCCATGCACCGCTCGGAAGCAAGACCGTGCATGATGCTTGCTCCCCTGGATCGGCCAGTGACAGTTGGGGGAATGAGAGCTTATGTACGACGCATCTTTCGACACGGAGAACAGCGGACTTTCAACGTCCGCCCGGCGTTGGCTCTGGATGATCCGAGCCGCCGCAGTAGCCGCGTTATTTTTAGCGACCTCGGCAGGTGGACAGATGCCGGATGCCCCCGTGCTGCAGAACGCCTGGTCGACACCCGGCCTCGTGGGCGCCGTGGACGTTGGGGGCGGCTCCGGTGGTACGGCGTACGCCGGCGCGCTGTCATTCACGGCAGGGGCTCGATTGCAGTTCAGCGGCGGAATTGGCTACCAAACGCGTACGGGCATGAGCGCGAGAACAGTCTATGGAGTCCGAGCCGCGATGCCTTTCGGCGGCCCGACGAGCTCGTTCGGCATTGCGCCGTTCGCTGGAGTAGGCGGCGGGAGCAGTGCGCAAAGCGTCGCGGCCGATTCGGTCGTCAGCACGACCCAGGTGCCGATCGGGCTTGCCCTGGGCTGGCGCCGGGCGATTGGCGCCACACATGGAGTATCGCTCTATACGTCGCCGAGTTACGTGCTGTATTCCGGCGGCTCGAAGTCCGGCGGGCTCGTGCGGATTGGTCTCGGAGCGGATGTGGGTCTCACGAACAACATGGGAATCACTGTTGGCACGGAGCTGGGACAAACGCGCCCGCGTGGTGTAGGCGGGCCCAGTGGTGTATTGTTCGGGCTGGGCGTGTCGTACGCCTTCGGACGGCGTTAAATGGCTTGTGATTTGCCCATCCTCTCCCTCACGGCGCGCGTGTGACGTGCGCTACACCCGAGAGGCGGTTTGGGCAGCATGACGACAGGCGCGAAATTGCCACCAGTGCTGGTGGTCGACGATAATCACGACAACGCCGAGATCATCCGTCAGTACCTCGAGAATCATGGTTATCCAGTCACCGTCGCCCACAGCGGCGACGAGGCGCTCACGCTCTTCGAGAGCGTACGTCCCGCGGTCGTCCTGCTGGACGTGATGATGCCCGGTCGCGACGGCTGGGAGGTGTGCCGCGTCATCAAGCAGCACCCCACGCTCGGCCGAACGGTCCGCGTCATCATGGTCACCGCGCTCGACGAATACCAGGACAAGCGCGAGGCGCTGCAACTTGGCGCCGACGACTACGTGGAGAAGCCGTTCGATCTGCCGACGCTGGCCGCGACCGTGGAGCGGAACCTCGCGATGCAGCGCGCCATGGCGTCGTGACCTCACCCGCGAGCGCGGTGTGAGTTCCTCGATTCTGCTCACCGACTCCAGCGATTCAGCGTTGGAGCGCGCCGTGCGGCAACTCGATGGCTGGGAGTTTGAGCGCGTTGCCGCCGTCGAATTGCCGAACGCGGTGGCCGCGCGCACCGGCGTGCGCGCAGTGCTGGTCGAGACGAGCGATCCGGTCATCCTGCGGAACGTCATCGAACGCGCGCACGGTTGCGGCGTGCCGGTGGTCGTCGCCTGTGCGGACGACACGGCGCGGCGGCGCGCGGTCGAGCTCAAAGCCGAGGAATGGTTCCGGTGTCCCGCGGATGCCGAGGAAATCGCGCAGCGGATCCGCGGCGCCGTCGGACGCGGCCTGCCGCCGCAGACGGTGAGCACCGACCGCGTCGAGCGCGTTGAATACGAGCAGATGCTGCACGACTCCCTCACCGGACTCCCGACGCTCCCGGTGATGATCGAGCGGTCGCGCAATCTGTTCAAGGAACGCGGCGAGCTCGTGGTGCTGTATCTCAACTTCGTGCGATACTCGAAGATCGAGGAGATCTACGGCTGGGAGAAGCTGGACGCCGTGCTCGAGACGACCGCCGCGGCGGTACGCGAGTTTCTCGACGATACGGCGCTGAGCACGTCGCGCCTGATGGTGAGCTTCACCAACGACGACGACTTCATCTTCTTCCATGTGCCGGCGGCGGGTGTGGCTGCGGCCACGGAAAACGAGATCACCGACATGGTGACGCGGCTGCAGCGGCACGTCGCGGGACGCATCGAGGCCCAGCACGGTGAAGACGTCGCGGCGCTGTTCGACATCTACGTCGGCCGGGCACACGTGTACTACAATCCCAAGATCCGGCTCGAGCGGCTGATCTATCGGGGCATTCGCGAGGCCGCGAACGCGTCGCGGTCGATCGAAGAGCGCGAGCGCGCGCGACGCGTCGCCGATCTGCGTACGAGTCTGCGCGACCGGAGCGTCTACATCGATTATCACCCCATCGTGATCGCCGAAACGCAGGAGATCTTCGGTTACGAAGCGCTGGCCCGCGGCGTGATGCGGAGCCTTCGCAGTCCCGAGGTGATGTTCGACGTCGCGGCGGAAGCGGATCTGGTCTGGGAGTTGAGTCGTCTGTGCCGCAGCCGGGCGATCGAGGGGGTGGAGACGCGGCTGCGGCCGAACGAATTGCTCTTTCTCAACGCCGATCCGCACGACTTCAACGATCCGGCCTTCAACGAGAACGAGGTCAAATACCCGTCGCGGGTCGTCATCGAGATCACCGAACGGACCGCGATCAAGGACTACCCAAAGTTCCGCGAACGGCTCAAGGCCTTTCGCGAGCGCGGCTTTCGCTTCGCCGTCGACGACGCGGGGAGCGGCTATGCCGGCCTCGGCTCGATCGCCAACCTCGAGCCGGACTTCATCAAGCTCGACATCTCGCTGATCAACGCGATCGATACGAATTTTCTGAAGCAGAATCTCGTCGAGACGATGGTGAAGTTCGCCAACGACCACGGCGCGATGGTGATCGCCGAGGGAGTGGAGCGCGCCGAGGAGTTCAATACCGTACGCGACCTGGGAGTGCACCTGGTGCAGGGATTCTTCCTGCACCGGCCATCGACACTGCCGGCGATTCCAGCGCCGCGGCCCGCTGCGACTGCGCGACGGGCGTCGGGCGGTTAGCGAAGGCGAAACACCGCAGAGCGTACCAAAAGGCGAATTAAGGGTCAGAGTCGAATTAGCGGACCAAGTGCCGACTAAGCGGCGTCTGACCCTGAATAGAGTCCGGTCGCTAATTGGGGTCTGACCCTAAATAGAGTCCGATCGCTAATTCGACTCTGACCCTAATTAGACCGTCAGCGCAGTAGTCGCTCGACCAGCTCGTACGACCGATCGGCCGCCCCGACCCCGCTCCGAACGAGCGCCCGCGCGTAGTCGCCGGCTTCGCGCCGTGACGCGGTGTCGGTGACCCAGAAGCGCAACCGGCGAGTGAGCTCCGACTCCGTGGAGGCGCTCGCGCCGCCACCCCGCTGGACGAGCAGCGCGGCGTCGCGGCTGGCTTCGTATCGCGGGCCAAACACTACGGGCGCGCCGAATGCCGCCGGCTCGAGCACCGAGTGCAAGCCCGCGGAATGGAATCCGCCCCCCACGAAGGCGATGTCGGCGAGCGCGTAGATGTCGCCGAGGACGCCGACGCGGTCGATCACGACGACGTCGGCCCAGGGTCCAGCCTCGTCGAGCCGCGCGACGGACAGGCCGGCCTGTTTCGCCCACTCGATGATTCGGCCGACATGATCGGCGGTGGGCTCGTGCGGCGCGATGATGAGGCGCGTATCGAGACGGCTGCCCCCCGACCGCAGCGCGAGGACCGACGGCAACAGCGCCGCTTCGTCGCTCGGCCACGTCGATCCCGCGACGATCGTCGCGCGCGTGTCGCGCAATCGCTGGAGCAGTGGGCTTTCCCGCTCGGTGCGCTGAGCCCGAAGCCAGACCTGATCGTAGCGCGTATCGCCAGTCACCGAGATCGCCGGCGGCCGCACGCCCAGCTGCACGAGACGGTCGGCGTCGGCATCGTCGATCGCGCCGACCACTTCGAGCGCGGCGTACGCATCGCGCAGCACGGCGCTCGCCGCGCGCGACCGCCGCGACGAGCCACGCGCCAGCGTCGCGCTGACCATCCCGAGCCGCACGCCGCGCGCTCTCGCTTCGCGCGTGATCACCGGCCACACGTCAAGCTTGGAGAAGACGAGCGCCGTGGGCGCCAACGCGTCGAGCGCCGCGCGACAGTCGCCGGGCGTGTCGAAGGGAAGGTAGTCGTGAAAGTCGACGTCCAGTCCGCGCGCGAAGGAAGTGGCGCTCGGAGAGAAGTGCGTGTATGCGAGCTGTACGTCCGCGCGGCGCGCGCGCATGAGGTCGAGCACCGGACGGGCCTGAAGTCCTTCACCGACCGACGGCGCGTGCATCCAGAGCAGTGGCCGCGTGACGTCGCGCTGCGTCGCGCCCCAGGCGCGATAGCGCGCCCGAATGCCACGCCGCGCCCGAAGCGAGCGCAGAAGCTTTGAATCACTGTTTGGCGCCACCGCGGCTGCGCCACGCGCCAACTGCGCGAGCGCGTGATAGCCAAGTTGCACGGGGAAGCGCACGGGAGCGGGGGGGGGCGACTCAGCGCGGCGGCTTTGCCGCCGGCTTACTCGCGAGAGCGGCGTCGAGTGCGCCGCGGACGTCGGCGTCGGCGCCGGGGATGATCTTCCCGCCGGCGATGAACGTCGGCGTCGAACCCACACCAGCCGCGCGCGCGCGGTCGTAGTCGGCCTCGATGAGCGGCATCGTGAGGTGCTTCTCCATGCACGTTCGCCAGGCTGTCATCTCGACGTGATTCTCGTTGGCGAGCGTGTCGAACATCGACATCGGATTCTGCAATCGCTCCCAGATACCCTGCGTTGCGAACAGCGAGTCGTGCATCGGCCAGAATCGATCCTGCACCGACGCACACATCGCCGCCTCGGACGCCTGCTTGGCGAATTGGTGGATGTTGAGCGGCATGTTCAGGAAGGCGACGCGCACACGGCCGGTGTTCACGTAATCCTTCACGATCGACGGGAATGCGGCGTCGTGCCACTGCTTGCAGAACGGGCACTGGAAATCGCTGGCTTCCACGAGCCACACCGACGCCGTGGAGTCACCGAGAATGCGACCGCGATCGGCGCGCCGACTGATCGTATCGGTGGGCGACGGTTTGGCCGCGGGGCTGCTGACTGGCTGCGTCGCGGCGCGAGCGCTGCTCGTGGTGTCGCTGGCGCGCGGCGTCGCGTGAGAGCAGGCCCCGGTGGTAGCGGCGACGATAAGAAACGGGATCAAGTATGCAGACATGTGCGCGATGATAATGGCGGGCGCGTGCGGGTCGCGTTACGAATCTACGCAGGCGTCTCGCACTCGCCAAATGCTTGTGCCGCAACATTCTGGCGCGCCCAAGGCCGGGCCCGGATGGGGCATACGACTTGCACCCGGAACGGTGGTGCCGCAACGCGGCGCTTCGAACGACCACCGATCTTGCTCGCCGATCTTCCACGACATGGGTACGACGCTGGAGTGGTACAGAGAAGGCGGGCCGCTCATGCTCCTGATCCTCGCGACCGGGATCGCCGGCCTCGCCATCATTCTGGAGCGAGGCTACGTCATCGTATTCCGCGCCAAGAACAACGGCCGAGTTTTCATCGAGCGAATCATCCAGCTCGTGCGCGGCGGCAAGATCGAGGAGGCCATCAAGCAGTGCGCGGGGTCCAAGGCCCTGCTCTCCGACATGGGCCTCCTGATTCTGCGCAGCCGGAGCCGCAACGAAGCGGATCTCGAGCGCGTGGCGGAGACGGCCGCCCTAGCCACCCTGCCGAAATTGACGAGGCGCCTGCACTACCTCTCGACGTTGGCGCTCGTCGCTGGTCTCCTGGGAACGCTCGCCGCGGTGCTGGCCGCGCGGGAGGCGCTTGGCGCATCGTCGCCGACAGCTTCCATCGCGCCCGCACTCAGCCACGCGTTCACACCGCTGGCGTTCGGACTCGTGATCGCGATCGTGCTCGTGCTTGGCCGCGCCTATCTCGTGAGCCAGGCACACGCTCTCACCGAGCAGGTGCATGAGTTCTCGGCACGACTCATCACCGCGCTGATCGATCAACCCGACGTGCGACTTGGTCATCGCTGATCGCACGGGCACCCATCGACGCTATCGCGCGGGCGCCATCACTCATTAGGCTTCTGAAACAGTCGGACGCGCACCACCGTAGTGCATTCACCATCGAGACTCATCGTGCGCCTTCGCGCGATCGCCTTCGCAAGCTCCGCGCTTCTTCTCGTTCCACAGTCGCTGCAGATCCCGGCGCCGGTCGGGTACGTCAACGACTTTGCGAACGTGATCGCCGCCGACAAGGCGAGCACCATTCAGCGCATCATCGACGACGTCCGCGCCAAGTCCGGCGGCGAGATCGTCGTCGTGACTCTGCCCGATCTCGGCGGACGTCCGATTGAAGACGTCAGCCTCGCCATCGGCCGCCAGTGGAAGGTTGGACAGGCAGGCAAGCCCGGCGATCCGGCGCGCAATACCGGCGTCATCATCCTCGTCGTGCCAAAGGAGACGAGCAGCGATGGGCGCGGCCACATCCGCACCGAAGTTGGCTACGGCGCGGAAGGCTTCCTCACCGACGCGCAGACGGGACAGTTCCGCGACGAGGCGATTCCCTATTTCCAGCGCCGCGATTACGGAACTGGCATCGAATTGATGACGCTGCGCGTCGCGCAGCGTTTTGCCGACGAATTCCATTTCACGATCGACAGCAGCTTCCAGGCGCCGCCGCCTCCACCGACGAGAACGACGCAGACGCGCAGCCAGGGCATTCCGCCGTTCGTCTGGCTGATCTTGTTTTTCGTGATTCTGTCGCTGCTCAGCGGTGGACGCCGGCGCGGCTGTGGGGGCGGCGGGTGCCTGCCGATCTTCTTGCCGATCGGCGGCTGGGGCGGTGGCGGCGGACGCGGTGGCTGGGGTGGCGGCTTTGGCGGCGGCGGTGGATTCGGCGGCGGTGGCGGGTTCGGTGGTTTTGGTGGTGGCGGCGGTTTCGGCGGCGGCGGCTCGAGCGGATCCTGGTGACCATGGCGCGAATGACACTCGACGAACTCGTCTCGCAGTTGCGTGCCGCGTACGGCACCGCGCTGCGTTGCATCGTTCTCTACGGCTCCGCGGCCGCCGGCGAGCGACTCGGCAAACGATCCGACCACAACGTGCTCGTCATCGTCGATTCGCTCGACGCAGACCGACTGGCGGCCGCCTCGGCGGCGTCGCGCGCCTGGGCCGACGCCGGGAATCCGGCGCCGCTCACGCTCACCGAGTCGGAGTGGCGCGGATCGGCCGACATCTTTCCGATGGAATACGCCGACATCCTCGAGCGGCACCGCGTGTTGTTTGGCGAGCCGCCGTTCGAAGGAATCCACGTGGACAGCAAGGATCTCCGGTTGCAGCTCGAGCAGGAGGCGATGGGGAAGTTGCTCCGGCTACGGCAAGGCGTGCTTGCGTCGGGCAACGACGCACAGCGGCAGCTGGAGCTCCTCTCGGCCAGCGTGAGCACCTTCCTGGTCATCTTCCGCGCCTTCGAACGGCTCCACGGCACGAAACCGGCGGCAGACAACCCGACGCTTGCCGGCGACGTGGCGCGACGCGCCGGATTCGAGCCTGATCCCGTCGTTCGCGTCATCCGGCACGTTCGTGGCGAGCAATCGCTCAAGACGGGGGAAGTGTCCACGGTTCTGGCCGGCTATCTTCGCGCCATGAGCCAACTTGTGCGACATCTCGATCAGTACCACGACAAGGAATAGCTGGCACCGATCGCGAGCGACATACGTAGTGTCATTGCTGGACCGCAGATCCACAGATCCAACTCGAGGAGTTACCAACAATGAAACGCTGGCTCGCACTCCTGCTGCTGCTCCCGCTCGGCGCGTGCGGCTACAATCGCATTCAAACGCTCGACGAGCAGGCCGCGTCGGCGCAGAGTACGATCGAAGTTCAGCTCCAGCGGCGCGCGGACCTGATTCCGAATCTCGTGAGCACCGTGAAGGGCTACGCGCAGCACGAAGAAGAAGTCTTCGTCCAGGTCACTCAGGCGCGCTCGGGATTGTTGAACGCCATTCAGTCGCATGACGCCGAGCAGATGGCCAACGCCAATGCCCAGCTCACGTCCACGCTGGGCCGGCTGATGGTCACGGTGGAGGCCTATCCGCAGCTCAAAGCCGATCAGAGCTTCATTCGGCTGCAGGACGAGTTGACGGGCACGGAGAATCGCATCGCCGTCGCGCGAACGGACTACAACCAGGCGGTCAACGTGTACAACGCCTACATCCGCCAGTTCCCCGTCGTGATCACGGCGAAGGTGACGGGGGCCAAGGCGCGGAAGTACTTCACCGCGTCGAACGAAGCGCAACAGGGTCCGCCAAAAGTGGACTTCTCCAAACCCACCACGCCGCCACCTACAGCGGCGCCGCCGAAAACTCCGTGATCGACAAACCGGCCGCGCGACTACTGCGCGGCCGGTTGCGGTTTGGGGAAGAGCGCCGGGCCTTTGGCGACGCGCCAACCGGTGACGTCGAGCGAATCCGTCGCGGCGAATCGTTGCTCGGCGACGTGTCCCGGCCCGCCGATCTGAGTCCACAGATCCTGCGCCTTGTTCGGCATGAACGGCGCGAGGTGGATCGCGTGCCGGGCGAGCTGTCGCACGATCGCGGCCAGCACGCGCTCGAGATCGGCCCGGCGATCTTCGTGCTTGGCGAGTGACCACGGCTGCTGCGACTGCACGAACTCGTTGCCGCGCGCCACGCACGCCATGACGCGCTTGATGCCTTCGTGCAGGAGGAATCCTCGGCTTCCGTCCAGCGCCGCATGGTACTCGGCGAGATCGGCAGCGTCCGCGCGATCCAGCTCCATGATCGCGCCGCTGGGTACAACGCCGCCGCAGTACTTCTCGACCATCGAGATCGCGCGGCTCGCGAGATTTCCCAGTGAGTTGGCGAGATCGGCGTTGTAGCGCTCGTCGAACCGCTCGTACGAGAAGCTGCCATCAGCGTCGAACGGCACTTCACGCAGCAGAAAATACCGCAGCGCGTCCGCGCCGTAACGATCGATCGCTTCGTTCACGTCGAGCCGTACGCCAGACGATTTGCTGAACCGCTCGCCAGCGAGGAGCACAAAGCCATGCGCCCACACGCGCTCGGGCAGCGGCAGATCCGCGGCCTTGAGCATCGCCGGCCAGATCACCGTGTGCAGGCGCGTGATATCCTTCCCGATCACGTGCAGTTGCGCGGGCCAGCGGCTCTCGTAGCCACGCTCCGGAAATCCGGTGGCCGTGAGATAGTTGGGCAGCGCGTCGAACCACACCCAGGTCCCCTGCGTCTCGCCGTCCGAGAGCGGTAGAGGGAAGGGAATGGCCCACGACAGGCGTGAGCGCGTGATCGAGATGTCCTCGAGCCCCTGATCGAGAAGCGCGAGGATCTCGTTGCGGCGCGTGTCTGGGCACAGAAAGTTCGGCCGTTCGCGATACAGCTCGCGGAGAAAATCCGCGTAACGCGTGAGCCGGAAGAACCAATTGCGTTCCGTCGTCCACTCGAGCGTGCGCGTGGGGTGGAGGACGCAATGACCGTCCACGATCTCGTCGTCGCGTTTGAACAGCTCGCATCCGACGCAGTACCAACCTTCGTATGCGCGTTCGTAGAAGTCGTCGGGCGCCTTGGCGTGCAACCGCTCGATCAGCGCGCGCACGCCGCGCTTGTGATCCTCGGCCGTGGTTCGCATGAAGCGGTCGTATGAGATCGACAACTGGCGCCACATCGCCTCGAAGCGGCCGGCCATCTCGTCCACGAATTGCTGCGGCGACACGTCCTGCTCGGCCGCGGCCTGCGCGACCTTTTGACCGTGCTCGTCGAGACCGGTGAGAAAGTACACGTCGTCGCCGCGCATCCGGCGATACCGCGCAATGGCATCGGCGCCGATCTTCTCGTACGCGTGCCCGATGTGCGGTTCGCCGTTGGCGTAATCGATTGCCGTTGTGAGATAGTACCGGGCCACGTCAGTCCTCGTTCACTGGCTCGCCGTCGGACTCGGCGGGGCGCGAGCCGCCATTTGCCCCGCGTCCGCCCCCCCCCGACCGGTTTCGGCGCCCGCCTCGCCGCCCGCGCCGCCGGTGCGGTCGCCGCTCGTGCGGTTCGGCATCCGGAACTGCTTCGCCTTCCGCGGCCTCGCTCGTCACCGTGCGGCCCACCTCTCCCGATTCGTACTCCTCATCATTGGAATCGGCGGCCGGAATGGCCGATAGCGCCGGCCCCCCGCCAGTGGGAGCGGCCGGCAGCGGAGCACCGACCTCCTCCGCCTCGGCGCGAAGGTCGGCGAGGGCGATCGTGCGCTGTTCGCCATCTTCGCCGCGCAGCGTCACCCGGTCTCTGAAAATGTCGTTGGCGAGGACCTTCTCGTCGCCTCGCTTGGTCCTGATGATTCGTCCTTCCTTGGGAAAACGCTTCCGACTCTCGACGTAGAACTCATGCTCGTACCGGAGACAGCACATGAGCCGCCCGCAGGCGCCGGAAATCTGCGACGGGTTGAGTGAAAGCCGCTGATCCTTGGCGACGCCGAGGTTGACCGGCCTGAGCTCGGGCAACCAGGCGGCCGAGCAGTACTGACGCCCGCAGCGGCCGATGCCATCGAGCCGCTTCGCCTCATCGCGAACGCCGATCTGTTTCAACTCGATGCGCGTGCGGAACATCGACGCCAGCTCGCGAACGAGCGTGCGGAAATCGATTCGCTTTTCGGCAGTGAAGTAGAGTGTGAGCTTCTTGCGGTCCCACTGCCACTCGGCATCGGACAACTTCATGATGAGTTGGTTCGCCGCCACGCGCTCCATGGCTCGTCGCCGGGCTTCCTCGTCTTGCGCTCGCAGGTCCTGCGCGCGCCGAACGTCGTCGGGGGTCGCGAGACGCCGCGCCTTTTTCGTCGTGCCTGCAGCGCCGTAGCCGTGCGGAGTCCCCGCATTGCGCTTCTCGGCGAGCTCGCCCACGGCATTCACGTAACCGAGATCTTCTCCCCGGTCGGCATCGACGATTATCGCCGCTTTGAGCGGCGGCATGTCGTCCTGCTCCCACAGGAAGAAATCCTTACGGTTACCCTTGAACGCGACTTCGATGAGATGCATTGACGGGCGACGGGCGACGGGCGACGGGCGACGGGCGACGGGCGACGGGCGACGGGCGACGGGCGACGGGCGACGGGCGACGGGCGGCGGGCGGCGGGCGGCGGGCGGCGGGCGAACGGCAGAAGCGTCGTTGAGCCGTGGGTCGTTCGCCCTCGGTCGTGCACCGTCGCCAGTCGCCAGTCGCCCGTCCCCCGCGTCTCTAACCGCCTACTCCAAATACTGCCCCATACGCAGAAACTTATCTCTGCGCCGCCGGACGAGCTTGTCGGGCTTGTACCGGCGCAGCTCCTCGAGCTGTTTGACGAGCGTGTCGTGGACGGTCTTGGCGGTCTCTTCGTGGCTGGCGTGTGCCCCGCCCGGCGGTTCGGGGACGATCTCATCGACGACTCGCAGCTCGAGGAGATCCTGCGCGGTGATGCGGAGCGCCGATGCCGCTTTTTCGCGCAGCTCCTGGCTCTTGCCGTCCTTCCATAGGATGGATGCGCAGCCCTCGACCGTGATCACAGAGTAGACGGCATTCTCGAGCATGTTGGTGCGATCGGCCACGCCGAGCGCCAGCGCGCCGCCGGAGCCGCCCTCGCCGATCACGGTGGCTATGATCGGCACCTCGAGTCGGCTCATCTCGAACAGGTTGCGCGCGATGGCCTCCGACTGGCCGCGTTCCTCCGCGCCAAGTCCCGCCCAGGCGCCCATCGTGTCGATGAACGTGAGCACGGGGACGGAGAATTTTTCGGCGAGCTTCATGAGCCGCAGCGCCTTGCGATAGCCTTCCGGATGCGGCATCCCGAAGTTGCGCTTGAGGATTTCCTTCGTGTCTCTGCCGCGCTGATGGCCGATCACCATCACCGTTTCGCCCTCGAGCCGGGCCCACCCGCCGACGATGGCCGGGTCCTCGCGAAACGCGCGGTCGCCGTGCAGCTCGATGAAGTCGGTGAAGGCGAGCTGGATGTAGTCGAGCGTGAATGGCCGCTTGGTGCTGCGCGCCACCTGGACTCGCTGCCATGGCGTGAGGTTCTTGTAGATCTCTTCGCGCAGGTCGGCGAGCTTCTTCTCGAGCGGCGCGATCTCCCCGGTGACGTCGAGCTGTTGGCCGCCGGCGAGTCGTTTGAGCTCGTCGATCTGCCGTTCGAGCTCGACGATCGGCTTTTCGAAGTCCAGCGTCGCCGAAGTGCCCAATTCAGCTTCCTCCGCGCACGAGGCGCACGCGGTCTTCGCCGAGCAGCTGGCGGAGGTCGCGCAGCGCAGCCTGTGATGCCGCGATTCTCAACGAGCGCGACCGCAGTCGGGCGCGGGCGCCACTTCCATCGCTCCACTGCACTTCCAACGGCGGCGACGACGCGTTCCCGGTCGCGTGTGTCTCGACCACGACCCTCACGTCGCGCATCACTTCCGGCGCCAGCCGATCGTCCGACGCCAGTTCGATCGCCACGGCGACTTGCCCGGTCAACCGAAGCTCGACGAACGGCGTCAGCGACTCGACGATGAACGTCGGATTGTCGACGTCCTGGTCGCGCCGCGAGTAGCTCCCCTTCATCAGCACCGGTACATCGGTCTTCACCCGATCGGCCAGCAGCGACCATGCCTCGGGGAACACCAGGACCTCGGAAGATCCCGAAAAATCCTCGACTGTCAACCGCGCGAACTCGGCGCCCGACCGCTTGCTGAGCTGTCGCTTGACGGCGGTGACGACCACGCCGAGGGACACGGGTTGATCGGTCCATTTGCCAAGCTGCGACACCGTGTGTGTCGCGAACAGCTCACACTCGATCCGGAACGGCTCGAGCGGGTGGCCGGAGATGTAGAAGCCGAGGATCTCCTTTTCCTTGGTCAGCCGCTCGGACTCGTTCATCACCGGCAGGTTGGGAAGGACCCGCGGCGCGTGGACGACCGCGCTCGATTCATCCGACCCTCCAAGCAGGGAGAACTGTCCCACCGCCGCTTCCTGCTGTTTGAGCGAAGCCTCCTGCAGCGCGCTGTCGAGCACCGCGAAGTACTGCGCGCGGTGGCCGCCCAGGTTGTCGAGCGCCCCCGAGGCGATCAGCGCCTCGAACACGCGCTTGTTGCACAACCGGAGGTCGATGCGCTCGCAGAGGTCGTGAAACGACGTGAACGGCGCGTCGCGCCGCGCCGCGAGGATCGATTCGATCGCCGACTTGCCGACGTTGCGAACGGCCCCGAGCCCGAAGCGAATCCGCTTGTCGCCGATCACGGTGAACTTGTAGCCCGATTCGTTCACGTCGGGCGCCAGCACCTCGATGCCGAGCTCGCGTGCCTCGTTGATGAACTTCACCACGCTGTCGGTGTCGCCGATCGACGACGACAACAGCGCGGCCATGAACTCGGCGGGGTGGTGGGTCTTGAGCCACGCGGTCTGGTACGAGATCACCGAGTAGGCGACCGAGTGCGACTTGTTGAAGCCGTAACGGCCGAACGTTTCGATCTGTCCCGCGAGCTCTTCGATGATCCTGCGGTCGTAGCCGCGCGCCACCGACTTCTCGACGAACTTGCCGAGCTCCTCCCGAATGAGCTCCGCGTCCTTCTTGCCCACCGCTTTGCGCAGCACGTCGGCTTCGGCGAGCGAGATGCCGGCGAGAAGCTGCGCGATACGCATCACCTGCTCCTGATAGGTGATGACGCCGTAGGTCGGCTCGAGAATCGCTTCGAGCTCGGGCAGCGCGTAGATCACGGGCTCTTCGCCGCGCTTGCGCCGCTGATACACGCGGTGCATGCCGGCGTCGAGGGGACCGGGGCGCATCAGCGCGTTGGACGCGACGAGGTCGTCGAACCGGTCGCAGCGCATGGCGCGGAGCATGTCCGTGGCGAGTGGAGACTCGAACTGGAACACACCCGTCGTTCGTCCGGCACGCAGCATCTGGAAGACTCGCTCGTCGTCGAACGGAATCGCGTTCAGGTCGAGCGTTTGGCCGGTCCGCTGCGCGATCGCCGTCAGCGTATCGTGAATGACGGTGAGGGTCGTGAGCCCGAGGAAGTCCATCTTGAGCATGCCCGCATGCTCGAGACAGTTCATGTCGTACTGGCTCACGATCACCGACTCGTCGTCGCCGGCACCGGCGCCCTTGGACGCCTGGGTGCAGATCGGCACGTAGTCGTCGACCGGTCCCGGCGCGATCACGACGCCCGCCGCGTGCACGCCGGTGTGGCGTGACAAGCCTTCGAGCGCGACGGCGTAGTCCAGCAGCTGCCGGTACCGCTCGTCGGTGCGATAGAGCTTCCCGACTTCGGCGATCTGCTCGATCGCGTCTTTCACCGTGAGCGAAAAGTTCGGCTGGTTCGGGACGAGCTTGGCCAGTGCGTCGGTCTCGGCGGGCGTGAATCCAAGCGTGCGTCCCACGTCCTTGATCGCCGCGCGCGACTTCATCGTCCCGAAGGTCACGATCTGGCAGACCGACTCCTTGCCATACTTCTGCCGCACGTAGTCGATGACTTCGCCGCGTCGCTCGAAGCAGAAGTCGACGTCGACGTCGGGCATCGACACGCGCTCGGGATTCAGAAATCGCTCGAACAGCAGGTCGTACTTGAGCGGGCAGACGTCGGTGATGCGAAGCGCATATGCCACGAGCGACCCGGCCGCCGAGCCGCGGCCCGGGCCGACCGGTATACCGCGGTCACGGGCTGCCTTGATGAAATCGGCCACGATCAGGAAGTAGCCCGCGTAGCCCGTCTTGGTGATGACCGAGAGCTCGTACTCGAGCCGCTCGCGAACCTCGGCGGGCAGCGGATCGCCGTAGCGCTCCTTCGTGCCCTGTTCCGCGAGCGTCGTCAGATACTCGTTCTCGCCCGACACTCCTGTCGGCAGCGGGAAGGCAGGGACGTGGTATTTCTTCTCGAATTCGAGCGATACCTGGTCCGCTATGGCCAACGTGTTCGTCAGGACGTCGGGCCGGTCGCGGAAGTGCGACGCGATCTCGGGTGCACTCTTGAAGTACAGCCCGCGGTCGTAGCGCATGCGATCGGGATCGCTACGGTCCTTGCCAAGCCCGATGCACAGCAGCACGTCGTGCGCGTCGTGATCGTCCGCGCGCAGAAAGTGCGCGTCGTTGGTGGCGATGACCGGCAGTCCCAGCTCGCCGGCGAGCGCGAAGATGCGCTCGTTGAGCGTTCGCTGCCCGTCGGAGTCGTGCGCCTGTACCTCGAGGTAGTACCGATCCTTGAACACGTCGGCGTACCAGGCAGCCACCTGGCGCGCACCATCGACGTCGTCGGCCATGAGGTGCCTGGCCACTTCGCCGGCGAGACACGCCGACGACACGATGATGCCTTCGTTGTACTTCGCCAGCAGCTCGCGGTCGACGCGCGGCCGGGAATAGAAGCCTTCCGTGTAGGCCAGCGACGACAGCTTGACGAGGTTTCGGTAGCCCGTCATGTCGCGGGCGAGGAGCACCAGATGGTAGTAGGGCTTGGATCCCTGGCCGGCTCCATTTCGCCCTCGCGCCCGGCGATCGCCCGGGGCGACGTAGGCTTCCATGCCGATGATCGGCTTGACCTTCGCCTTCTTCGCCTTTTCCTGGAGCTCCCAGGCGGCGTGGAGATTCCCGTGGTCAGTGATTGCCAGGGCGGGCTGCTCGAACTCCTGGGCGCGGCGGATCAGGTCGTCGATCCGATTCGCGCCGTCGAGGAGCGAATATTCCGAGTGGCAATGGAGATGGACGAAGGACATCTTGGTGAAGATAGCGGCCGAGGGCAGGGAGTGTCAAAGCTCAGCGGCACGTACCGACATCCTATAAGTGTTTCCATTTCAAAGAATTACGTGGCGAGCCGTTCGGCGCGTCCTGGTCGCGCTCGTGCTGATGGTCGTCGCGTATCTCGCGCTCGCGCCCACCGGGCGCTACCTGGTGCGCGCTGCTTGGGCAGAAGGCCGGATCCTCGCCCGCAGGCGCTCGATACCCGAGATCATTCGCGATCCGCTGACGCGACCCGAAGTGGCGCGGCGGCTTCGGCTCGTGCTCGCGGCGCGGAGCTTCGCCGCTGAGTCGATTGGGCTCAAGGCCAAGGACAGCTTCACCACGTACTCACCGCTGGATCGCGACACGCTCGTCCTGGTGCTCTCGGGCGCCTACCCGGACCGTCTGCTCTCGTACACGTGGTGGTTCCCGATCGTCGGGAGAGTCCCGTATAAGGGATACTTCGATTTCTCGGCGGCTCGAGCAGCCACGCGACAGCTGGCAAGTCGTGGGTTCGACGTGTACCTGCGGCCTTCGCCGGCGTTCAGTACACTCGGCTGGTTCAACGATCCGCTCCTCTCGACCACGCTGCGCGCCGACACGGTGGATCTGGCGAACACCGTGATCCACGAGCTCACGCACAACACGTTCTACGCGTCCGGCCAGGCGGTATTCAACGAATCGTTCGCGAATTTCGTGGGCGCACGGGGCTCGGCGTGGCTCTTCCGCACGCGCGGGTCGCCGGCGGCGGCCGACCAGGCCGACGCGCGATGGGCCGACGACAAGATCATGGCGCGATTCTGGGCGCAGCTCTACCGCAGCGTGGACTCCGCGTTCGCGGCCCATCCCACTGACTCGCTCGCGCGCATCGCCGCGCGCGATACGTTGTACGCGCGGGCGCGCCGGGCTCTGGTCGATTCGCTCGGACCACAGCTCAAGACGATTCCACCGCAGGCTCTCGGCCGGATTCGGCTCGACAACGCGGCGCTCCTCGCGCACCGGCTGTACAACACCGACCTCGATCTGTTCGACGCGGTGTGGGTGAAGGAAAACGGGAATCTGCGCGCGACGGTCCAGAGGATCATCGAGCTGGCCAAGCGCGACCGGAAGCATCCGTTCGAGCCGCTGCGAGCCTGGGTTGCCTCCGCTCGGGCTGGTTTCTAAGAACCTCGGGTTGGAAGCGGATTTGACGGATCTGAACTCCCTGATTGCGACTGATCCGTCCACCTTGGGCGGGCGGCTCCTCTCCCAACGAGCCGATGAAATTTTGATAAGACCCCGGGATGGCTCGGTCCGCGTGGGTTGTTCAAGAATTCTTATCCCCCAATCATTGCGCGACAGCGACTGTTCCGCTGAGAAACCGACCGATGGAATCCGGCCGTTCAATCCTTCGAATCCGCAATCGCCCAACGTTCCTAGGCGCCAGCCAGAGCGGCCGTGCTGAGAGTCTTCAACTTCGTCTATCGATCGCGCCGGGGCAGCGAATGACGTCAGCCGCCGAATCGCCCTCGCAACAGCGCCCGCAGATCGATCGCCGGGCCAGCGGCTGGATCGGGCATCCCGGGTGGCGGCCCGGCCGCCGGCTCCTGCGGCACGACACGCTGCATCTTCTCGCGAACGCCGCGGTCGATGAACCGGGACAGTTGGTCGATCGAGTAATCGGAGCCCCGGCGAGTCGCGTACACGTTGAGCGGGTAGGTGACCGCGAGATGGTTCCGTGCGCGCGTCATCGCGACGTACATCAGCCGTCGCTCCTCCTCGAGCTGGTCTTCGTCGTCGAGAGACCGTGACGACGGGAACCAGCCGTCGACCGCCCAGATGACGAACACCGCGTCCCATTCTTTGCCCTTGGCGCTGTGGACCGTGCTGATGACCAGGGCATCATCTTCGTTCTCGCCGCCACCCGCCAGGTCCTGCGTGTTCTGCGGGGGCTCGAGGGCGAGCGCGGCGAGAAACGCCGAGCGGCCCGGATAGCCCGACGCGATCACGCGGAGTTGATCGAGGTCTGCCAGGCGCGGCTCGGAGCGGTCGTATCGCTCGGCGAGAATGCGGTCGTACAGCGTGCGGATCTCGTCGATGTCCTCGCCCACGCCGCTCTCCTGTTCGGGGCGCGCCCGCGCGAGACGGCGCAGCAGCGCCGCGAGCTCCTTGTGCGCGTCGCGAGCGCGTGGCGGCGGGACGAAGTGCGAGAATGCATCCGGGTCCCACGCGCGTTCGGCCATCGATTGCATCATGGCGCGGGCCGTCACGTCGCCGATGCCCGGCATGAGCATGAGTATGCGATACCAGCTCACCTCGTCGCGCGGATTCTCGAGCACGCGCAGGAATGCCAGCACGTCCTTGACGTGTGCCGCCTCGAGGAACTTGAGGCCGCCCCATTTCTCGAACGGGATTTGCCGGTTGGTGAGCTCGATCTCAAGATCGGCGGACATGTAGCCCGCGCGAACGAGCACCGCTATCTCGTGGAGTGGTGTTCCCTCCTCGTGCAGCTCGAGGATTCGATCGACGACGAAGCGCGTCTGTTGCTGCTCGTCACGCGCCGTGACGAGCCACGGCAGGTCGGTCCCGCCGCGCATCGTCCAGAGTTGCTTGGTGAACCGCTCGAGCGCGCGCGAGATGAGCGTGTTGCTAACGTCGAGGATCGGCTGCGTCGACCGGTAGTTCTGCTCGAGCGCTACGACTTTGGTGTCGGCGAACTGGCGCGGGAAATCGAGGATGTTGCGGAAGCTGGCGCCGCGGAACGAGTAGATGCTCTGCGCATCGTCGCCGACCACGGTGATGTTGCGATGGCTCCGGCACATTCCGCGGAGAATGCGCGCCTGCAGCAGGTTGGTGTCCTGATACTCGTCGACGAGGATGTGGTCGTACAGACCGGCGATCCGGTCGGCGAGCGACGGCGACTGCTCGAGCATCAGCGCCCAGCAGAGCAGCAGGTCGTCGTAATCGACGAGGTTGCGCTCGCTCTTGCGGCTGGTGTACTCGGCGAAGATGCGGAGCAGGTCGCGCGTGTGCTCGATGAACTGCGGGAACTCGCGCTCGACGATCTCCTCGACCGGCAGCTCGACGTTTATGTGCCGCGAATATATGTAGTGCAATGACTCTTTCTTGGGGAACCGCTTTTCCTGCTTGCCGTAGCCCAGATTGCCGCGGGCGAGCTGCATGAGGTCTTCGGCGTCGCCCTGGTCCATGATCGAGAAATCGCGCGGCATCCCGGCCTCGGGCCCGAATTGGCGAAGCAGCCGGTGTCCCGTGGCGTGGAACGTCCCGCCCTGGACGCGGGTTGATGCCGCGCCGGCCAGCCGCTCGGCGCGGCTCAGCATCTCGTGGGCGGCGCGCCTGGTGAAGGTGAGCAGAAGGATGCGTTCGGGGGCAGTTCCGCGGTCGATTAAATGGGCCACCCGATAAACGAGCGCTCGAGTCTTCCCCGTTCCGGCTCCGGCGATGATGAGAAGCGGACCCTCACCGTGCATCGCCGCGGCGGCTTGTTCGGCGTTGAGCTCCTTGGTGTAGTCGCGCGATGCTGGCGCGATCGTTCGCTCGCGAGCGGGATAGACGAGCGGGTGGGAGACGTCGGACATGGGAGTGAAGATACGGCTTCGGTTGCCCTTCGGTAAGGCGAAGTCGTTGTTTGCCGGGCGCTTGCGGTTTGACGGTTAATCTGGTGTTACCCGAAACTCGATGCCGCGTCTTCAGGCGATGCCCGGACCGTGCTCACTGACCATCGTGAGTGCGATGTGGGCTCGGTGTGCGGGAAACTCGCACGGTTCGCGGGTGACTCCCCTCACTGGTCAGACGGTGAACGCGCGGTACTTTGGATCGACCTACCTCACGCGTCACCGGTGGAGTACCCGCCAAAGCAGTACGGGTGACGAAACGATCGATGTCGGTCGTTAGGCCCGGATGGACGACGCACTTCAAAAATTTTGAGAATCAATATCGCAAACGTCGTCAGGGTATCCTTGACCCCGTTGACCCCGGTTCCTATCTTGGGTCGCTTGCGGTATTGGCAACTTTTTTGTCACTGAAGCCTGTTTTGCGAATTTTTTTTACGGGGAAGGGCCACGATTCCCCGAACGGTCTGCGGTCGATTGCAGTCGTTGCCTGGATGGCGTGGCGAGTGGTGAAAGTTGTGGTTGAAGTCAGGTGTCGTTCGCAGTTCCTGTTTTCACCTCGCATCACTTACCAAGGGGGTAAGATGCAACGCGTATTTTGTTCTACTGTACTAGTGGCTGCTTTGTCAGTCGCCGGCCTCACGGCCTGCGGTGACAAGGTGAATGTCACGCAGCCACCGCCCGACAGTGCGGTCACGCAGGTGACGGTCACGCCGTCGTCGCAGAACATGAATGTCGGCGACAAGGTGACCCTCGTTGCGACGGTCATCGCCGGACCGCAGCAGACCAATCGCAACGTCACGTGGACGTCGTCTGACGCCACGGTGGCAAGCGTCGACGCCGCGGGTGTCGTGACGGCGAACAAGGGCGGCGTCGCCACGATCATTGCGACCTCTGCGGCCAACCCGGCCATCAAGGGCAACGCCGTGATCACGGTGGCCGCGCAGGTATTGGCAAGCGTTACGGTCGGCCAGATCAACCAGACCGTGTGCGTTCCCAACGGCGCGTGCACGTCCGTTCCCGCGGTTCTCAACAACGTTCACGACCAGCTGGACGTGACGCTCAACGTCGACCCGGGCACGCAGAAGATCTCGGAAGTGGATCTGATCATGAACTGCGGTGGTGCCGATACCGTCGTTCAAAAGCAGACCTTCGCGACGGCTGATGTCGCTCCAGATGCCGAGGATGCCTCGGCGCCGACGACGCTCAGCTTCAATACGGCAGCGTTCAATCCGACGACTGGCGCGGTGGCCTTCAAGAACGGCCAGTGCACCATCAAGGCGAAGGCAATCACGACCTCGGGCACGCAGGTGGCCTCTGGTTCGCAGACGCTGACGCTGAACAACGTCGACTTCATCTCCGCAACGACGACGACCACGCCGAGCACGAATCAGGTTGCCTCTGCTCCGGCCGCGAACGGTCTCGTGTGGCGCGCGGGTGCGGTCAACGTGACGGCTATCCCGGTTATCTACAGCAACACCACGATCGCTAGCGCGAACATCAGCCTTGTGGTGGGTAGTGTAGACGGAGCGCTCGGACAGAACGGCGCCGCCCTGGCCTACGGTGCAGCGCTTGCGACGTTGTCCAACCTCACGCCGGCGTCTGGCGTCATTACGGCCTCGTTCCCGAACTCGACCTCGGCAACGGCTGGTGTCGGTGGTTCGACGGTCGACACGCTGTTTACGCAGGTTACGACCGTCAGCAGCACTGGAAACGCCGGCCCGACGATCACGTTGCCTGCGATCGTGGCACCTGCTACGGCGCCGGCCGTTGGCACCAACTTCATTCGGCTGGACAACCGTGCTCCGGACATCTCGACCGCGCCGGTGGTCAACTTCAACGTCGAGAACAACCTGAACAATTGGCTCGGTTCGGCGTTCACGTTCACGACGACGGGTACTA
>DATJHY010000119.1:0-2499 GCA_035493635.1 Gemmatimonadaceae bacterium
GCCCGTCGGGGGAAAGGTCGAGCGAGAGCCACGTGCCCTCGTCGGTAGTGAACTTGAGCGGCGTGGTCGGCGTAAATGGAAGTCCGCGTGCCGTGGAGTCATTGCCACGGCCGCCTCCGCGTTGGGCGGCGGCAGATGACGCGGTGAGGTTGCTGACAGCCGCGAAGATCGCGACGGACCAGAGGAGACGGCGCATACTCGCCTCGGTGGATGATGAAACGGTGGGCAGACCGTTGGATACTGGATGCCGAATGGATCGACGGCAAGCCGCGCCCGCAGTTGTCGGCTCGTGCAAGCCGCTTGTCGTCGGCAACCTCCCGTCACCGACGTTGTCCTCATCGACGCCGGCGTCACCATTGACAACGGCCGGTTTTTTTTGCACGCTCGAACATTCCCACCACAATTCGTCTCCCACTCCTCGAGGGCCTATGTACCGACCGCTCGGTCTCATCGCCGTTCTCACCGCTGCCGCGCTGTGCGCGTGTAGCCAGAAGGAAGCAGCAAAAACCGACTCGGCGCCGGTCGCCCAAGCCGGTGCGGCTCCCGCGTCACAAGCGTCGTTCGATCCGACAACCCGGGTCGCCGTCATCCATGCCAAGGACTTTTCGTTCGACGCGCCTGACTCGATCACGGCCGGGTGGACCACGTTTCATCTCTTGAACGACGGCCCGAATCTTCACCACGTTCAACTCGTTCGACTGGACAGCGGCAAGACCGCGCAAGACCTCGGTGACGCGATGAAGAAGCCGGGCCCGTTGCCGGGCTGGGCGCTGTTCGCTGGTGGACCGAATGCGCCCTCCCCCGGCACCGAATCCGATGCGACGCTGAATCTGGCGGCCGGCAATTACGTGATGCTCTGCCTTGTCGACATACCAGGCGGCGTTCCGCACTTCACCAAGGGAATGGTTCGACCGCTCAAGGTCACCGCGGCGGCCGGCTCTACCGGAACCGAGCCGACCAGCGACGTGGCCATCTCGCTCGCCGATTACAAATTCGACGTCCAAGGCACGCTCGGCGCCGGGAAGCACTCGATCAAGGTCCAGAACGCTGGTCCGCAGATCCACGAGATCGAGGTGATTCGCCTCGCGCCCGGCAAGACGATGAAAGATCTGCAAGCGTGGATGCAAAAGCCCGAAGGCCCGCCGCCAGCCACCGCCATGGGCGGTATCGACGCGGTTCTTCCGGGCACGACGGCGTACTTCACCACCGACCTGACGCCCGGCGACTACGCTCTGCTGTGCTTCGTCCCCGACGCCAAAGATGGCAAGGCGCATCTCGAGCACGGGATGGTCAAACAGTTCAAGGTGAGCTGACCCGCGCTGGAGAGGCACGCGGCTCTTGGCAGATTGCCAGGAGCCGCTTTGCTTTGCACACTCCGTTCGTCTCCTCCACGCGAGTTCGACCTCATGGCGTCCTCCGCTCGCATTGCGACAATCGCCCTGCTGCTCCCCGCCGTCACATTTGCACAACGGTCATCGAGCTTCACCGTGGGGAGCGCGGCGGCATCGCCGGGCACCACGGCATACGGTGCGATCTCGATCCCCGCCGGGTCCGATTCCGGCCTCGACATTCCGGTCGCCGTCGTTCGCGGCGTACGCACAGGTCCGGTCGTCGCCTTCGTGTCAGGCAGCCATGGCACGGAGTACACGTCGATCATCGCGATGCAGCGCCTGATCGGGCGAATCGACGCGAAGCACCTGGCCGGCACAGTGATCATCGCGCCGCTCGTGAATGTGCCGTCGTTCGAGACGATGACGCCGCACGTCAATCCCGTCGATCGCAAAGGCATGAATGGCGGGTATCCCGGTGACAGCAGCGGAACTCAAACGGCGCGCGCCCTCGCGGCGATCACGCGAGAGATTGTCGCTCCAGCGGACGTCGTCGTCGACCTGCACGGCGGCGACCTCGACGAGGACCTTCAGCCATACAGTTACTGGTTCCGCGGCGGTCGCGCGGCTCAGGATTCGGCAGGGCTTCGGCTCGCGCTGGCGTTCGGCCTCGATCACATCATCGTGACCGACGTCGATCCATCGTCGCCGACGGCCGGCCGATCGCTCTCCGGCCAAGCGCTCGTGCGCGGCAAAACGGTCCTTGTTGCGGAAGCCGGACGGAGCGGCGTCGTCGCCCCAACCGACCTCGCGTCTCTGGTGGAAGGGTCGCTCGATGTGCTGGGCGCGCTGCACATGATCGATCGCCCGGCGCACCGTGTCGCAAAACCCGTATGGCTCGCGGGGGCGGGCGCGCGAGTGGCGGCCGACAGCGCCGGTGTGTTCATGCCGGCCGTCGGACGCGACGCGCTCGTGAAGCGCGGTCAGATCGTCGGGCGGACGACGGACTTTTGGGGAAGGCCAACCGGCGCGGTTCGCGCACCGATCGACGGCCTGGTGACCTTCATTCGTGGCGTGCCGTCCATGTGGCCGCGGGCGACTCTCGTGAACGTGGCGCCCGTGCTCCGTACCCCCGGCGCATGGTCGCCGCCGCGCTAGTCGTGCGACGGCG
>DATJHY010000120.1:0-3151 GCA_035493635.1 Gemmatimonadaceae bacterium
CAGCACGATCATCGCGATATCGGAATCGCCGGCGGCGCGCGGTGTAGTGTGGGCGGGCACCGACGACGGCAACCTGCAGGTGAGCCGTGACAACGGTGCCACGTTCACCGAAGTCGGCAAGAACATCACCGGCCTGCCGGCCGGCGCGCTCGCGGGCGACAACCCGTACTGGATCTCGCGCATCGACGCGTCGCACTTCGACGCCGCGACGGCGTACGTCGCGATCGATGGACATCGGAGCGACGATCTCAAGCCCTACGTCTACGTCACGCACGATTACGGCCGTACGTGGACGAATATCAGCGGCACAATGCCGAGTTATGGAAACGTGCAGGTGGTGCGCGAGGACCCGAAGAATCGCAATCTGCTGTATGCGGGAACAGAGTTCGGGCTTTTCATTTCGCTAAATGCCGGCACGACGTGGGAGAAGTTCATGAACAACTATCCCACGGTGCGCACCGACGACATCCTGATCCATCCGCGCGACGGCGATCTCATCATCGCGTCGCACGGGCGCAGCTTATGGATCGCCGACGACATCACGCCGCTTCAGCAATGGAACGACCAGGTGGCGTCGAGCGACGCAACGCTGTTCGACGTGCGGCCCGCGGTGGCGTATCTGAGCGACATTCGCCTCGACGTCTCGACGGGTGGTGAGAAGCAGTTCGAGGGCGAGAACCCGGCGCGCGGCACGGCGATACAGTTCTATATGAAGGCGGCGGGCGACGCGAAGGTCGCGATCTCCGACCAGAGCGGGCGGCTGGTCTGCGAGAGCACGGTGAAGGCGTCGGCGGGAATCAATCGGGTCCAGTGGACGCTCGTCGCGCCGTTGCTGAACGCCGCGTCGGGTGGTGGCCGGGGCGGGCGCGGTGGTGGCGCCGGTGGCGGTGCTGGCGCGGCACCGGCGGCAGGCATCTGTACGGGCGCGACCGGTGGTCGTGGCGGCGGTGGAACGGCCGCTGTTCCGGGGAGCTACCTTGTGAAGCTCACTGTGAACGGCCGAGAGTACACGAAGCCTGTGACGGTGCTCGAGGATATCTGGATGACGGAACGGTGAACTGATACGGACGCGAGCGACACTGTTGGCCGCCGGCCTCCTTGTGTCGGTTGTACCCCGTCGTTCGCCGCACTCAGCGGTCGATTGTCTGCCTCGCCTGAGCGAGCTGGCGCTCGAGTCCGGGCACCGCGCTCGCCGTCGCGGGGTTGCCGGCAAGGTTTCGTAGCGCGAGGTCGACGGCGTCGAGTCCGAGGCTCGCGCCGAGTTTCGTCGAAACCTGGCGCAGCGCTCCCTGAAATCCCGGATCCGCGTCGAGCTCCGTTTCGCCGAGCACCTGCGCTTTGCCGATGATGTCTGTGAGGACGGCGATCGCTCGCTTCGCATTCGCCGGCGACAACGCGTCTTTCGAGTTTGTGAATTGCGCGACTTGCGGCAGACTCGCCGCGAACGTCTGCAGCGCCGCGGCCTGCCGTGCGTTGCGCGGCTGCGTCTGATGCATGATCGCTTGCGCCGCGCCCATGAGCGCGAACGGCGCCCGCCAGCTGTGCGTGAAGAGGGACGTGCCGGGCACAGCGCCCGACAGCGGGAGCCCGATCAGCCCGAGCGCCCCCAAACCGTGCGCAATGTGCAGCGCGGTTCCTTCGATGCGGAACACGAGACGAAGGACGTCGCGCAACGGAGCGAACCCGCACACCGCGCCGACGATGAGCGCCGACATCGCCGCGGTCGGTCGGCCCTCGACCTTGAGGTGTCCATACGCGGCGAAGCACCCGATGGCGATGAGCAGAAGGAGCGCGTGCCACAGTAGCCGCGCGCCGACTCCTATGCCTTTACTCGGCGTGCGCCCGCGTTGCGCGGAGCTCACCGCTTGCTCGATCAACTGCAATTGTCGCGCATCCATACTCGACACCTGTTTCTCTGGTCATTCCACATTTACGAGCAGGAAAGTCGAATGGCAAGCTGAAGCGTTTATCGGCGGGCGGCTTGGGCCGGCGACGCGGTAAATGCGTAGCCGCCTGTATACCCGTTCGATCGGACTTGAATCGTGAAGTTCGCTCCAGCTGGAAGTGTCCAATCCTGTTTCAGGTTCATCAGGTCGACGAATCCGAGTCGGCTGCTGTCGCCGGCCTTTGTCACGCGGACGACCAGATTCGGACATGGCTGAGCACATTTCCCCTCGAGGTGCACTACGCTCCCTTGTCGGCCGGTAAAGTCATAGAACTGCTGTGCGCCGGGGGCAGTGATTCGCCCCACTCCCTGATCTGGGGCGCCTCGAGATGCCTCGGCGGGCAAGCGCAACGTGAAATGCTGATCCGGCGGGATTGGGCGCGGCACGAAAGCGTAGCGCGCGGATGCGTCGGCGTGGACGACGACGTGATACGTGCCGGCTTTGGCGAGCTCGATTCGACCGAGGTCGTGGCAGCCGATTTGAGCATCTAACCGGCTGTTGTCCGGTGCGATCACGTCGAGCGCCAGTCCTGAACCCTGGCAGGGACCGATTTGGAGATACACCGCCTGACCGGCCGCCGCCTGGAACGCGTACGACTGTTGCTGCCCGGGTTGAGCGATGATGCCGGCACCGCGCCGCGGATGATCAGGAGAGATCGAATCGCCGATACTGATCGCATAGGTGTCCAGCGTCGTCGAACGAAGCCAGAAGCTGTACTGAGCCGATGCGCGATCGGACTTCACGACGAGGCGGTACACTCCCTGACCGCCAAGTGTGATGGGACCAAAATCCCCGCATCCGATCTTTCCTCCGAGGACATGATCCGTGGAGTCGCGGACCTCGAAGGTGAGCGGCGCTCCTCCACAGGCGGGCACCTGGACGTAGATCGTCTCACCGCCACGGGACGCGAAGGAATAGGTCTGCCTGTCATGGCCTGGTGATGCACGGCCGGCGCCCGGTACCGGGCGATCGGTAGCAACGGTGTCGCCGATCTTGATGGCATAAGTGTCCGCGCCGAGCGCCGGCGAAGACGGAGTTTTCGCTGCCAGCGTTGGTTGCGGTGGCGTCGTGACTATGGACGGTGTTGCGCTCCTCGCGGCGGAGATTGACGCGGCCGCGATGGCGGGTGTGCCAGAAACGCCGACATCGAGAATGCAGTCGTCGAGCGTCGGCTGCCTCGTGACACCGACGGCTCGGCAAATTGT
>DATJHY010000121.1:0-17237 GCA_035493635.1 Gemmatimonadaceae bacterium
ACGCGGCGTCGCTGCGTCAGTCTTTCGACCATTGCGCAAGATTCCCCACTGCTGCCTCCCGTAGGAGTCTGGGCCGTTTCTCAGTCCCAATGTGGCTGGCCATCCTCTCAGACCAGCTACCCGTCACTGCCTTGGTGGGCCATTACCCCGCCAACTAGCTGATAGGCCGCGAGCCCCTCGCGCTCCCCCGGAGGTTTCTTCTTCAGGAGACTCCTCCCAAAGAACGTATGCGGTATTACCCGGCCGTTGGGCCGGCTATCCCCCAGAGCGCGGCAGGTTGCTCACGTGTTACGCACCCGTTCGCCGGTTGCCCTTGCGGGCCCCCTTGACTTGCATGTGTTAAGCACGCCGCCAGCGTTCGTCCTGAGCCAGGATCAAACTCTCCAATAGAGTTGACATAGCTCTCTCAGACTCCGCTGTCTCTCACGCTGTCGCATGATCGACAACGTGTCCGAATCACAGAAATGTTCAGGTCTGAACTCTCCCCGGCGCCCTGAACGAGCACCAGATCATCGAGTCCGCCTCGCACATCCGTATTCCCAAACTCAATTATCAAACAGCCTTAAGCACATTCCGCGTCGCGTCAGCGACAGCCTCTAATTATACCGATGGCATCGTCCATCGTCAAGCGCTCTCACAAACTTCATCGCGCTCTGCTCGACCACGATTCACGCCCAGACCATCGTCGATTTCCTCGCGTTTCTCGCGCAGGTCATCACCACTGCACTCAGAAAACCTCGGAAATCGAGCGCCGTCGACTCCGACGCCACCCGCCATCTTCACGGCGGGTCTTGATAATAATCATCTGAAGCGAGGGATTCAACCCCACCACCCACTCCTCGTTCCCTCGCCCACTGCACAATCCTTACCGAACCCAGCACTGCGCCGGGCTCACCTCGTCCAACGACCCCAACTGCAGACCTGATGGGCCGTGTAGGAATCGAACCTACAACCTAGCGATTAAGAGTCGCTTGCTCTGCCAATTGAGCTAACGGCCCGAGGCGGACTCACGCGTGTGCACCGTGACTGTACCAGGCGCGCCAGGAGGGAATCGAACCCCCGACCCACAGCTTAGAAGGCTGTTGCTCTATCCAACTGAGCTACTGGCGCTTCACTCACAATGGTGCCCGTCGTGCCGTGAGGTCGGGGCGCCCGGATTTGAACCGGGGACCTCCTGCTCCCAAAGCAGGCGCGATACCAGGCTACGCTACGCCCCGCGAGCCTTCGAATGTATCCGGCCATGTGGGGAGAATCAACTGTGTGCGTCCTCGCCACGATCCGGCCCACGAGCGGCTTCCAAATCCCTGAGCGCCTCGAGCAGCGCTCGAAATGCACGACCGCGGTGGCTCACATGCTCCTTGTTCTCACGGCTCGCCTCGCCGAAGCTGCAGCCCAATTCGTTCGAGAAGAACAGCGGATCATACCCAAAGCCGTTCGCTCCGCGCGCGCGCTCCAAGATGCGACCGTGCACTTCACCGCGGCGCCATATCGCTCGCACGTCGTCGACGCACGCCGCCACACACACGTAATGAGCACGACGATCCTCCGCGCCGTGCAGACGCTCGAGCAGCAAGCGATTGTTCTCAGCGTCGAGCGCCAAGCCGCCGAGGTCGCCGCGTCCACTCCACCGTTTGCTGTGTACACCCGGCGCGTCGGCGAGCGCATCGACGACCAGCCCCGAGTCGTCGGCCACAGTCGGCCGACCGGTCAGCGAATGAAAGTACCGCGCCTTTGCCAGTGCGTTCGCCTCGAATGTGTCATGGCTCTCGAGGTCATCTTCGGCGGGCGTTTCGGCGAGGCCGGCATCGACGAGGTCGACGACTCGAATCCCGTGCGCGGCGAACAGGGGACGCAACTCGCGAAGCTTCCCCGCGCTGCGCGTGGCGAGCAGCAGGTCCTGCATCGACGTGGATACCGTCACTCTCCGAGCGCGCGACGCTGTGCCAGATCGAGCTCGCGCAGTCCCTTCACGGCAAGCGCAAGGAGCGCATCCAGCTCCTGGCGGTCGAAGGTGCCGTGCTCGCCCGTGCCCTGCACTTCCACGAACCGACCTTCGCTGCTCATCACGACGTTCATGTCGACGCCGGCGCGCACGTCCTCGTCGTAGTCGAGATCGAGGCGTGGTGCCCCGTCGATCACGCCCACACTCACCGCCGCGACGCGTCGTTTTACCGGGCTCGCGCCGGCTCGGCCTGTGCTGGCGAGCCACGCGAACGCGTCGTTGGCCGCGATGCAGGCGCCGGTGATCGCCGCGGTACGCGTGCCCCCGTCCGCCACGAGCACGTCGCAGTCGAGCTTGATGGTGAATTCGCCGAAGCGGAAATCATCCAGCATCGCGCGGACGCTGCGCCCGATCAACCGCTGGATTTCCTGCGTTCGACCACCGACCTGCGATCGCTCGCGCGACGTTCGCGTTCGTGTCGCGCGCGGCAGCATTGCGTACTCCGCGGTCAGCCATCCTTCGCCGCGCCCGCGTCGCCAGCCTGGAACGCCGTCTTCGACGGAGGCCGTGCACAGGACGCGGGTGCCGCCGAACGAGACGAGACACGACCCTTCGGCGTACGGCGCCACGCCGCGCTCCAGCATCACGGCGCGCATCTCGTCGTCGCGACGGCCGGCGCGAGGGGAGATCACGAGGTCAGGCATCACGGAGGCGTGCGATGGTTGACGTTGTCGAGTGACCGGGTGTGAGCGGAATGACCACGACGCGCCCGCCCCACGCGCGAATCTCCGGGGCACCGACAATCGAACCTTCGTCGTAGTCGCCGCCCTTCACAAGGACGTCAGGCCGGAGCGTCGTGATGAGCTCGAGCGGCGTATCCTGCTCGAATTGGACGACGGCGTCGACCATCTGGAGCGCCGACAGAACGTAGCACCGTTCGGCCGAGGACCGTACGGGCCGCGAGGGGCCCTTGATCCGGCGCACGGACTCGTCGCTATTCACGCCGACGACGAGGGCGTCGCCTTCGCGCCGCGCGCCGAGGAGGACGTCGACGTGACCCGGGTGGAGCAGATCGAAGACGCCGTTTGTGAAGACGACTCGTCCGGACTGCAGGCTGCGCCATTCGCGCGCCCGATCCCACGTCATGATTTTTTGGTGCGGGTCGCCGGAAGCGCTCAAAAACGGCCCTCTGCGCGCGGATGGAAATGAATCTCGCGCACATAGCCTGGGACTTCAACGCGCTCGTAATAATCCGACTCGATCGTGATACGATTGTCGTATCGGCGGATGAGGACGTGCCCCGCGGCCTCGGGCAAGCCGAGGGAATCGGCGGCCGCTCGCAGGCGAAACGTGATCGAATCGGTGCGGCTCCTCTGGGAGAAGCGAACCTCCTGCTGGATGTCGTCACGGAACTGGTAGTAACGCCAATACACCTCGGCCATGTTGATGCCGAAGTACCCCACCGCGGCGATGCACAGCAGGCTGACGAGACACCCCATCATGCTGGTCCCGCGCCGGGAGGTCACCAATTGCTCTGCACCCCGTCGATGATCTGCTGCACGATCTTGTCGATCGCCTGACGGCGGCCGTCCGCCTCGGCTCGCTCATTGTAGTCCGCTTCCTGACGAAGCGACTTGTTGGAGTAGAGCGCGCGACCATTCGACTGATCCACGATCTCGATCTCGATCGTGATCTGTAACCGACGCCGGGCCGAAACCGCCTGTTGCGGATTGGCGCTGAAGCCGACCGGCACGTCGGCCTCGTACGTCTGGATCGTGCCCTTGACCAGCGCGTCGGCGCGGTCGGTCGGCGCGTCGCGCACCCCGAGGCGTTTTTGCAGCTCTCGGTGCATGACGTCGTAGAGCTCCTTCGGGACATCCGGCGACGCCGTCTGATTTTCGAAGGTGCTGATGGCCATGGTGTGTATGTGCGGCGGCAAACCACCGCCGGCAAAGCTGTAAAAACAGCCGGCGAGGAGAACCGCGGACAGGCTACCGATCAATCCGCCAAATCGACGCATCGAACTCCGGAACCTCTTCAGTTCGAGTAACCGTGAGTTGCAGGGACCGGCTCGCCCGCTCATCGCGATAACGAATCTGCGATGGATTCGAGCGGTCGATCCACTCTGCTACCCTGCCGCCGTCGACCCGTTCGACCCGATACAGTGAATCGCCGTGAAAACTGAGCCGCCACGCCACCGGACGACCGATGTCGGCGCGAAGCGTCTCTCCCTCAATTCGAATGACGGTATCAGGCAAATTTGGCAACGCAACGCGGCCTAAAGCGGCCCAAAGCAGAGTTGGCGGAGGCACGAGGCGTCGGACCATGTCCCCACCGGGCGTCTGAACCGAGTCCCGAATGAGCACCGCCGCGCCGCCACTGATCCCTCCCCCGAGGAAAAAATCTAGACGCGCGCTGTCTGGGGCAGCGACCCGGGCTGCGCCCTCGCCGCGCGTGTCGAGATCCCGGTCACGGAGCTCCCAATTGAAGACGATCTTGTGATGCCCAGGCGCGACCGATGTATGAGGCAACCGCGCCGCCGGAGCTGGAACACCCGACAACGGAGTGAGTTTGGGCACGCATCCGGTGACGGCCGTCACAGCGAGGGTGGTTACGGCGAGTACGCGGACGCCCCGCAGCTCACGCAACGTCGAACAGACGGCGGATCTCGTTCGGCAATGCCACGAGCCGCCCCGATTTGTCGATGGAAACGAGCGCGGTTCGCGCCGTGACGAGACGATCCCCGGTATCCGCATTCGTGATCAGATAGTCAAAGGTGATGCCGCGGGAACGCACGTCTGCGAGTGTAGTTCTCACACGAACCATGTCGTCATACCGCGCCGCGGCGTGGAAGCGCGCCGACACCTCTGATACTGCGAGGCCAATGCCGGCCCGTTCGATGTCGGCGTAACTCATACCGCGCTGACGGATGAAATCCGTGCGGCCAACCTCACACCACACGAGATAATTCGTGTGGTACACGACGCCCATTTGGTCGGTTTCCGCATAGCGCACGCGGAATTGGACGTCATGGTGCAATGTTGGCAGCGGTGATCTCGCCCCGGGAGATTCGGTGGACACGACGCGAAGATTCGTCGCCCTGGGGATGTTTGTAAAGCGACCGACGCCTCGGTAGAATTCGCGCGTGCTCACGGCGCCCTGCTACGTGATGTCGGATGCGCACCTCGGCTTCGCCCAAGGCGACGTGGAACGCGCGGTCGTGTCGTTTCTTCACCACGCCGCCAAGCACGCCGGCTCTCTCATCGTGAACGGCGATTTGTTCGAGTTCTGGTTCGAGTGGCGGACGGTCATCCCGCGGCAGGGCTTCCGGACGGTTGCCGCACTCGCCGATCTGGTCGACGCGGGCGTTCCGGTGTTGATGATCGCGGGCAATCACGATTGCTGGGGTGGCGACGTGTTGCGTGAGGACGTCGGCGTCGACTATCGCTTCGGCCCGATCGTGACCGACATTGCCGGCTGGCGCGCGCACATCGAGCACGGCGACGGGTTGCGGCCGCGCGAAGACAAGCGATACCGGATGCTCAGGAGCGTGCTGCGAAACAAACTCGCCATCCGCGCCTTTCGCTGGCTCCATCCGGATCTCGCCACGCCAATCGCGACCGGCAGCTCGCACGCGAGCCGCACCTACGTGGCCCGCGACGCGGGCCGCGGGTTGCGGGCGGCGGCGGAACGCATCAGTGCCGCGGACCCGGCGCTCGACCTCGTCGTCCTCGGGCACTCGCACGTGCACACGCTCGAGCGCCTGCCGCAAGGCACCATCTACGGCAATCCAGGTTCGTGGCTGGATGCGCCGACGTTCCTGCGTATCACCGAGGAACAGGTGTCGTTACGGCAATGGGACGGCTCAGCCGAGAGCGCGGATCTCCACACCTTCCATCGTGCCGCCAAGAAAGCGCTGGCCGAGTTGTAGGAACTGCAGCGGATCGTCTGAGGCGACGAAGCGGTAGCTGGGCTCGGCGCCGGATGGCGCGCACAATCCGCCCGCCGCGAGCGAGCGGGCCGTTTCCGCCGCGGTCTCTTCGGCGCTGTCGATGAGCCGGACATCGGGCCCGAGCACCTCGCGCAAGAGCGGCTTGAGCAGCGGGTAGTGCGTGCACCCCAGCACGAGTGTGTCGATGTCCTCGGCGATGAGCGGCGCGAGGTACTCCTGCGCGATGAGCCGCGCCGCTTCGTGCTCGGTCCACCCTTCCTCGACCAGTGGAACGAAGAGCGGACAGGCGCGCGCGGTAACACGAATGTCCGGGTTGAGCGCGCGGATCGCGCGCTCGTACGCGCCGGACTTGATCGTCCCGACCGTGCCGATCACGCCGATATGTCCGCGCGTCGACGCCGCGACCGCGGCGCGCGCGCCCGGTTCGACCACGCCGACCACGGGTATCGGGAGATCCAGGCGCAAGGCGGCGAGGGCATGGGCTGTCGCCGTATTGCAGGCGATCACGATGTTCTTCACGCCCTGTTCGCGCAGGAATGCAGCGATCTCCCGGCTGTAGCGGCGCACGGTCTCGGGACTCTTCGGCCCGTAGGGCACGCGAGCAGTGTCGCCGAAATAGACGATGCTCTCGCCGGGCAGCTGCCGGATCAACTCGTGCACCACGGTCAGGCCGCCGATTCCGGAATCGAACACGCCTATCGGCGCAGGATTTGGCGTCACCATTTGAGCGACGCGCTCACTGCCGCGCCACCAGGGAGCACGCGAAATCCGAGGTGCGCGGGCACGTCCCACAGATGCGCGGCCACAAAGGCGTCGGCGCCGGCGAAGAGATGATTCGCGACGAGCAGTGCCACCCAATCCTCGACGTGGGCCTCGCGCGTGCGCACCTCCGCGCCGCTGAAGCGCGGCGTCGCCGTCGTTGGCGGAGAGCCACCCGGCCCATATGCAACGACGATGGTGTCGTTGGCGGTGCGCCGCGCTTCATGAACGTCGGCGGCCGATTCACGAATCATTGCGATGCTGACGGCCTCGACGAAGAGAAATGCCATCGCCGCCTTGTGGCGGCCGAGAATGCTCTGCGAGTATCCCGGCGCGACGAATGAATACAGGAACGCGCGCCGCGGCGTGATCGGTGGTTTGAGCGAGTCCGGTGGCGCGACGCTCGTCCGTGCCACCGTGTCCGGTCGCTGTGCGCCCGCCGGCACCACCGCGGCGACCAACAACGCCGCCACCGCAATGAGCGTTCGTTTATGATGACATCGCATTGACGAGACTCTATCTCTTGGCCGTGGCGCGAGATGGCGGGAGTGCATGGGAATCGAACCCACCCAACCCGACGTCGTCAGGTCGCGAACGGTTTTGAAGACCGTGAGAGCCACCAGGCTCCATCCACTCCCGTCGGGTCACGCAAGCACGAGGCCGAAGGACTGGCGCGGAACCACTTCGCCGATCTCGACGCTCCCGTGAACCAGCGAAAGATAGTCCGACACCCGATCGGCCGGCACGAGGACGAGCAATCCTCCCGAGGTTTGCGGATCGATCGCCAGCGCGCGCGCATACTCCGACGACGAGCCCCACTGAACGCGTGAGGCGAGATACTCGGCATTGCGCTCGGCGCCTCCGGTTCGCACACCACGATGCCATGCGGCGCGCGCACCCGGGAGCTCCGGCACGCGATCCGAGTGAACGACGAGTGTGACTCCGCTTGCCACGGCGATGTTCAGCGCGTGGCCGAGCAGGCCGAAGCCGGTGATGTCCGTCGCGCAACGCACGCCGATCGACAGGGCGGCGCGACTCGCGTTTGCATTCAACTCGCACATCGATGCGTACAGCACCGCGGCGTCCTCGGTTCCCAACTCGCCGCGCTTCTCCGCGGTGGCCAGCAGGCCCGTGCCGATTCGCTTGGTGAGCACCAACCGGTCACCGGCCACCGCATGCGCATTGCTCAGAATGCGCTGTGGGTGAACGCGTCCGGTCACGGCCATCCCGAACTTGAGCTCCTCGTCGATGATGCTGTGACCACCAACGACGAGCGCGCCAGCCTCGTGCACCTTGTCCTGCCCGCCGCGGAGGATCTCCGTGAGGACGCTCGGCGGGAGCTTGCCCGATGGGAAGCCGACGATGTTGAGCGCCGTGAGCGGCTCGCCGCCCATCGCATAGACATCCGACAGCGCGTTGGCGGCGGCGATCTGCCCGAACAGGTACGGGTCGTCGACGATCGGCGCGAAGAAATCGACGGTCTGCACGAGCGCGAGATCGTCGGACAGCACGAAGACCCCCGCGTCGTCGAACGTCTCGCGCCCCACGACGAGACGCGGATCCGACCGCACGGGGAGTGCACTCAGCGCGCGCGACAGGTCACCCGGACCCAATTTGGCCGCTCAGCCGGCACAGCGAGCGAACGCGGTGAGCCGGAACAGCTCCTCGCGCGTGCTCGACGTTCCACTCGTGTCGTTGCTCATGGTTGGATTGAAGGCCAGCGCGTGATCTATTCGCGTGGCGGTAGTCTCGTACTAGGACAGCGCAACGATCGCGTCGATCTCCACCAGGACGCCCCGCGGAAGCGCGGCGACCTGCACGGTCGAGCGCGCGGGTCGAGCCTGGCCGAGCGCGCGACCGTACACCTCGTTGACGACGGGAAAGTCGCCCATGTCGTGCAGGAACACCGTCGTCTTGACCACGTCGTTCCAGGTGGCGCCCGCTTCAGTGAGCACCGCCGTGAGATTCGCCATCACGCGCTCCGTCTGCGCGGCGACGTCGCCGGCGACGATCTGACCCGTTGCCGGATCGATCGCGATCTGACCGGCGGTGAACAAGAAGCCGTTGGCGACGACGCCCTGCGAATAGGGACCGATGGCAGCGGGCGCCTTGGCAGTGTGCACGATCTCGAGACTCACGAATCGCTCTCCGAATGAAGTGACAGACCGAACAACCGCGCCGCGTTGCGCGCCGTCGTCGCGGCGATCGACGCCGGCTCCGCGCCGCGCACCGCGCTGACGCGCGCGACGGTGAAGCTAACCCAGGCCGGCTCGTTGCGCCGTCCACGATTGGGCACCGGCGCCAGATACGGCGAATCCGACTCGACCAGCAAGCGATCGGCCGGCACGGAACGAATCAGCGCATCGTTCGACCAGTTCTTGAACGTCACGATGCCGCTGAACGAAACGTACCAGCCCACGCCAAGCGCGGCTTCGGCGAGCGCTTCAGAGCCGGTGTAGCAATGGAGGACGCCGCGTATGCCCGCACCTCCGGCCTCCACGACCATGGCCTGTGTATCGGGCTCCGCTTCGCGGGTGTGGACCACGACCGGAAGGTCCGACTCTTTCGCGAGGGCGAGCTGCGCGGCGAAGGCGCGGCGCTGCGCATCGCGCGGGGAATGATCGTAGTGGTAGTCGAGGCCACATTCGCCGACGGCGACGGCGCCTCTCGCGATCAGCTCGCGGATCGCGTCGAGGTCACGGGTCTGATCGAACGACGCGGCGTCGTGGGGATGTACGCCCGCCGTAGCGAAGACGAATCCGGGATGGGCCGAGGCAAGTGATGCCGCACGGCGACCAGCGTCGACCGACTCGCCGATGCAGACCACGCCCTTCCCTCCGGCGTGTCGAAGGCGCGCCACCACCGCGTCGCGGTCACCGTCGAATACCGGATCAGCGAGATGCGCGTGGCTATCGATGAATCCGGTCACGTTCGGCTCTGGATAAGCGAACCGCCGCGCGAGGCGGCGGTTCGGAACTCCTAGCGAGTGGCAACCGGTGTGGGCCGCTCCTGCCGCCGCCCCTCGGCGATGGCGCGGGCGGTACCCTTCGCGGCGCCGCTCGTGTCGCGCGGATACCTGTGCTCGATCCAGAGCAGAATCGGGCCAGCCACGTAGATCGAGCTGAACGTTCCGGTGAACACACCGAACGCCATGATCCACGAGAAGGGCCGAATGACTTCGCCGGCGAAGACGAGCAACGAGAGCGTCGCCGCGAACACCGTGGCATGCGTCAGCACCGACCGCGGCAGCGTCTCGTTGATGGACCGATTGAGCACGTCGCGCAGCGATTCCCTGCGCTGTTTGCGCAGGTTCTCGCGCACGCGGTCGAAGATGATGATCGTGTCGTTGAGTGAGTAACCGATCACGGTCAGAATCGCGGCGACGACGGTGAGCGAAATCTCGAGCCGCATCATCGCCAGAAACGCGAGCGTCGTGAGAATGTCGTGGGCCGTGGCCACGACGGCGGCGACGCCAAAGCGCCACTCGAACCGGATGGCGAGATAGATCAGCGTCACGATGAACGAGATGAGGATCGCGGTGATCGCCTTCGTCTTGAGCTCGGATCCGACACTGGCGCTCACCGATTCCGCGCGGCCGGCCTTGGCGGGATTGTCCGGCGCGCGCTGCCTGAGCAGAGCAACGATGTGAGAGCCGATGCTGTCAGCGTTGGTGGCAGCAGCCTGCCCTTCGACCGGCGGCACCTTGATCAGATAATTCTGAACGTCTCCGAACGAGGTGACTTCAGCGCCCCTGAACCCGGCCTCGTCGGTCGCCGAACGGACGATGTCCGCCGATGCCGGCTTGTCGAACGTGAGCTGGATGACCGTTCCGCCCGTGAACTCGACGCTGTAGTTCAGCGCCTCACCGTGGTGTCGAACGGCGTGAACGACCAGCAGCACGGCGCCGAGCGCGATGAAGGCAATCGTACCGATCACCGCGGTCTTCCAGTGCTTGATGAAGTCGTATTTGGTGTCGTGAAGAATGCGCAGCATGTGAGCCCCTTAGATGCTCAGTGTTTGGGCGCCGCGCGAGCGGTTGAGCCACACCATGTAGAAGGTCCGGACGACGAAGATGGACGTGACGAGCGAAGCCGCGATGCCGGCGATGAGCGTGACCGCGAAGCCCTTCACCGGGCCGGTGCCGTACTGATACAGCACCGCGGCCGTGAGGATCGTCGACACGTTGGAGTCGACGATGGCCGGCATGGCATGGCGGAAGCCCTCGTCGATCGCGGTACGCACCGTCTTGCCGCGATCGAGCTCCTCACGGATGCGTTCGAAGATCAGCACGTTGGCATCGACGGCGATACCGATCGACAGCACGAAGCCGGCGATGCCTGGCAGGGTGAGGACGGCGTCGAACCCGGCGAGCGCGGCGAGGGTGTACAGCACGTAGAGGATCAAGCCGGCCACGGCGAGCACGCCGGAGAAGCGGTAGTACACGAGCATGATGAGAATGACGAGCGACACCGCGATGATCGATGCGCGCATCCCTTTGCGAATCGAGTCCTCACCAAGGCTCGGTCCAATCGTATGTGTGTCCGCAACGCGGAGCTGGACCGGTAGCGCGCCGGCGCGAAGCACGAGCGCGAGATCCTGCGCGTCGGCGAGCGACTTGCCGCCCATCGTAATCTGACCTCGCGTTCCGATCGCGCTCTGGATAACAGGCGGACGACCCATCACACGACCGTCCAGAATGATCGCCATGTAATCCTGAATGTGCTTGCCCGTCTCGTTGCGGAATCGGCGACCGCCCTCGTTGCTCAATTGGAACTCGACGACGGTGCCCTCCATCGTGTTCTGATTGGGCTGGGCGCCGGTGAGATAGTCGCCGGTGATGATCGGCTTGGAGTCCACGACGTAATAGGTCTTGTACAACTTGCCGCCGAGCGATGCGGAATCGGTGCCGGGCAGAATGTCCTTTCCCGGCGGGAGAGCGGCCTTCACCGCCGAATCGGCAAGGTATCGCTCCAGAGTGGGAATCTGGTCGGCGGCGACGTAGAACTCGCCCGACATGCCACCCTGCTGGAGCAGACTCGAAAAAGCACCGCCCGGCTGAAGCTTGAGCGAATCTCCGGCGGCCGAATCCTTCTTGGCCGAATCCTTGGCGGTGGCCGCTGCGACCTTCTTGCTCGTATCCGACTTCTTCGTCGTATCCGCGCTCGTCAGCAAACCCTGAAGTCCTTTGGCCGCGGGCGAAGCCGGTTTGCCGGTCGTGTCTGCCTTGGCCGACGCGAGACCGCGCTGCTTCACCACCTGGTCCAGCCGGGGGAGCGCGCGCTCGAGCGCCTGGGTCTTGTCAGTGATCTTGAACTCGAGGTATGCCTGCTCCTCCGCCACTTTTCGCGCGCGCTCTGGATCCTGAATCCCCGGGATCTGAACGACGATGCGATCGCTGCCCTGCTTCTGCACGACGGACTCGGACACGCCGAAACCTTCGATTCGCGTTCGCACGGTCTTGAGCGCGCGGTCGATTGCTTCGGCCTTGTTCGCCTGAGGAATCTTCTGCTTCGAGTCATCGACCTCGAGCGCCAGGTAGGTGCCGCCCCGGAGATCGAGACCCAGCGGGAGCGGAATCTTGCGCCGCGTCTCGTCGCGCAGGACTCCGTCGGCGCCACGGACGCGCGTCGTTACGTCGCGCGGAAATAGTGCCCAAATCGACACGAGGCACAGCGCGACGATGGTGAGTATGCGGTACTTCAGGGGCATACGACTGCGGGAAGGAGGTAGGGTGTTTCGACGAACCTATAACGTTAACTGGCTCTTATGCTTGCGTCAACGCAGCCCGGGCGGCATCGGCGTCGCGAGCAAGCTGCGCGACGAGCGCCTCGACGCTCGGGAATCGCGTCGTGTCGCGGAGTCGGTGTATCACATCGACGGACACGGATTGTCCGTACCAATCGCCCGATGTCTCGAACAGGTGTACCTCGAGGTGCCGCTCGAACTCGCCGAACGTCGGACGCCCGCCGAGGTTCATCATGCCGTCGATCATTCCACGACTCGTGTGCGCGCGGACGGCGTATACCCCGTTGGGCGGGAGAAGTTTTCTCGGCCACGGCAGCTCGATGTTGAGCGTCGGATAGCCGAGGTCGCGGCCGCGCTGGCTGCCGCGGGTGACCGTGCCTCGAAACGCGTACGAGCGGCCGAGCGCGCGACGCACGCGATCGAGGTCGCCGTGGGCGAGCGACGTACGGATTGCGCTGGATGAGATCGGCGCTCCAGCGGCGTCGAGGGTTGGCGGGACGACGTCGACGTGAAAGCCGAACCGCTGGCCCAGCTCCCGCAACACCGAGACGTCGCCCTGCCGTCCGCGGCCCAAACCGTGGTCGTAGCCGATCACGAGCTCGTGCATGTGGTACCGCTTGAGGAGCAAACCGACCACGAACTGTTCAGCCGTATATCCGGCGAGCGCAGGTGTGAACGGGAGCACGGACACCAGCAGGCGCCCGCTGTCGACGAGGGCGTCCAGCTGCTCATCGCCCGGCGTGAGCAGGAGCGGCGCCGCGGTGGGATTCACGACTTCCAGCGGATGCGGTCGAAACGTGATCAGCAGTGCCGGCAGATTCGCCGCGGCCGCTCGTTCGCCGAGCCGGTCCAGGATGTCGCGATGACCGAGGTGCACGCCGTCGAACGTGCCGACGGTTAGGACGGCACCGTTGGCGAGTTGGGGGAATCCGCCGGACGCGGAGGTGCTCGTCACTGGTCGATCAACACGACTTTGGGATGGAGTCCGTCATCGTCACGGACGGCGATCGCGGCGAGGAGCCCGTCGTGGACGATGGCCACGCGAGCTCCCTCGGCGCGCGCGGCGATCGTATTGCCGTGCGCCGTTCGGACGACCTCGGCCGAGTCGATCGATTGGACGGGCAACTGCGGGATTGCTTCGAGCAGTGGACGAAGCGTGAAGTTCGCCGAATCGACGTCGTCGAGCGTGACCGCATCGTCGGCGGTGAACGGCCCGCTCGCCACGCGCCGGAGCGACGCGAGATGCGCGGCGCTGCCCGCGAGACGGCCAAGATCGCGCGCCAGCGCGCGAATGTACGTTCCACCGCTGCAGGTGATGCGAGCCGACAGAAGTTCGCCATCCCGCATTCCGACCTGCCACTCGTGTACCGTCACACGCGACGGCTGCAAATCCAGAGGCGCGCCGCGGCGGGCCGCGGCGTAGGCGCGAACGCCGCCAACCTGCTTCGCCGAATAAGCGGGCGGGTACTGCTCGATCGGTCCCGTGAGCTGTTCGATGGCTCGCGCGATATTGGCGTCGGACGGCGGTTCGTCGGTGTGAGTCGTCACACCGGTCAGGTCGTCGGTATCGGTCTCGCTGCCGAGTCGGATCACGGCGTCGTAGATCTTTGGCTCGCCGTCGATGTACGGTATGAGTCGCGTGCCGCGTCCGAGGAGGACGACGAGAAGGCCGGTCGCGAACGGATCGAGCGTGCCGGCGTGGCCAACGCGCTTGATGCCGGTGGCGCGCCGCACGTGCGACACGACGTCGTGCGATGTAATGCCGGCGGGTTTGTCGACGAGCAGGAGGCCACCGGGCTCAGTCGTCGGCGTCGCCGGTGCCGGGCGGGTTGCCATCTTTGAGCTGAGCGAGCAGGGATTCGATTCGCGCGGCGCGCGCGATACTGTCATCCATGTGGAAGGAGATCTCCGGAGCGAGCCGGAGCCTCAGCGCCCGACCGACGCGCGAGCGGAGATGAGTGGCGGCGCTCGCCAGACCGTCGAACGTGGCGGCGCGATCGGTGTCGGACCCCATCACGCTCACGTACACCTTGGCGTGACGCAGGTCGCGGGTAACGTCCACGCCCGTGACCGTCACGAGTCCCGTGATGCGCGGGTCCTTGGCGTCTTCGGCCAGGAACGTGGCGACTTCCTCGCGAATGGCCTCCGCCACGCGCTCGGCGCGTCGATTCTCGTTCGCCATACCGGGCTCAGGTCGTCGCCGTCGATTCGAGCGTGCGCGCGACTGATTCGGTGCGATAGCACTCGATGACGTCGCCGACCTTGATGTCGTTGAAGTTCTCGACGCCAATGCCGCACTCGAAGCCTTCGCGGACTTCGCGCACGTCGTCCTTGAAGCGCTTGAGCGAGGCAATCGTGCCGTCGAAGACCTCGACGCCGTCGCGGATGACGCGGACGCGGCCCTGCCGGTTGATCACGCCACTCCGCACCGAGCAACCGGCGATCGTACCGATGCGCGAGATCTTGAAGACTTCGCGAACCTGCGCTTCGCCGAGTACCACCTCGCGCTCTTCGGGACGGAGCATGCCTTCCATCGCCGCGCGTACGTCGGCGACGGCTTCGTAGATGATCCGGTAGAGTTTGATCTCGACACCTTCGCGCTCGGCCGCCGTACGCGCGTTGTTGTCGGGGCGCACGTGGAAGCCGATGATGATCGCGCCCGCCGTCTTGGCGAGCAGGATGTCGCTCTCCGTGATCGCGCCGACGCCGCGATGGACGATGTCGACTTTCACTTCGGGCGTGGCCAGCCCGGTCAACGCATCGGCGAGCGCCTCCGCCGGTCCACCCTGGTCCGCCTTGATGACGATGTTGAGCGTCCGCGCCACGCCGGCCGCGGCCTGCGCCATGAAATCCTCGAGCGTGACGCCACCGCGCGTACTGCGCCGGCTCTTGGCCTCGCGATCGAGTCGCTCGCGCCGCTGCGCCACCTCGCGCGCCGCGGAAGCATCTTCCACAACGAGGAGCTGGTCGCCCGCCATCGGCACGCCGGTGAAGCCGAGGACCTGGACCGGGATTGCCGGGCCGGCATCCTTCACGATCTTGCCGCGCTCGTCGAGCAAGGCGCGCACGCGACCGGCGTACATGCCGCAGATGAAGTCGTCGCCGACGCGCAACGTGCCGTTCTGCACGAGCACCGTCGCGACCGGGCCCTTGCCCGGATCGAGCTGCGCTTCGACCACGGTGCCCGATGCCCGGCGGTTCGGATTCGATTTGAGATCCAGAATCTCCGCCTGCAGGAGAACCTGGTCGAGCAGCTCGTTGACGTTGGTGCCCTTCTTGGCGGAGATCTCGGTCGACAGCGTCGTGCCGCCGAAATCCTCGAGCACGACGCCGTGCTGGAGAAGCTCCTGCTTGACCTTTCCCGGGTTGGCCTGTGGCAGATCGATCTTGTTGATCGCGACGATCAACGGCACGCCGGCGTTCTTGGCGTGCGAGATGGCCTCGATCGTCTGCGGCATCACAGAGTCGTCGGCCGCGACGACGAGCACGACGATGTCCGTGACCTGCGCGCCACGGGCGCGCATCGCCGTGAATGCCTCGTGACCGGGCGTGTCGAGGAACGTGATCTTCTTGCCCGACGGCAACAAGACGTGGTACGCGCCGATGTGCTGCGTGATGCCGCCCGCCTCGCCCGCCACGACGTTCGCCTTTCGGATGTAATCGAGGAGCGACGTCTTGCCGTGGTCGACGTGACCCATGATCGTGACCACGGGCGGCCGCGACTTGAGATCCTCGGGCTGGTCGACTTCGCCCGAGACGCCAGCTTCTTCCGCCTGGTACTCGTTCTCGCGAACCGCCTGGAAGCCAAACTCGCCCGCGATCAGCTCGATCTGGTCGAAGTCGAGACGCTGGTTGATGGTGACCATCAACCCCATCTCCTTGAAGGCGAACGCGACGATCTGAGTCGCTGGCACCTTCAGGATCTGGGCGAGCTCGCTGACCGTGATGAATTCGTTGACGCGAACGGTCTTGCGTTCGCGCTCAGCCTCGGCCGCGCGCGCAGCCTCGAGCTCCTCGCGTGAACCACGCCGAAGATCGCTTGCCGTGCGTCGCGTTGGCGCGCCACGCATGGCGGCCATTGTCTTCGAGATGTTCGCATCCACTGCTTCCTGGTCAACCGCGCCACGGCGGCCTTTCTTGCGACGGCCTCCGCGCTCGGCGACGCCGGCACCGCCGCCACCGCCCCCGCCCCCACCGCCGCCACCACCGCCCCCGCCACCGCCGCCCCCAGGGCGCTTATCATCACGGCGCGGCCCGGCGGGCGCGCCGCCTGGAGCGGCCGATGCGATCGGGCGCGGCGGGAATCCACTGCTCGCCACTGGCCGCGGCCGCGGCGCACCCGGTGTGACCGGACGCGGGCGCGGACGCTCCGGGGCAGCGGGATGCGAATGCGCCGCGCGCGCGCCGTCACCGGATGGCGCCGGCCGCGAAACTTCGGCTTCGACGGGGCGCTGCTCGAAGCGCTCCTGCGCCTGGGCAGCCGCCTCGGCCTGGGCACGCGCCGCTTCCTCGGCACGAAGCGCCTCGATGCGCGCAGCTTCCGCGCGCGCGGCTTCCGCCGCGGCTGCCTCCTGCTGTGCGGCTGCTTCAGCGGCCGCCTGTGCGGCAGCGGCGTCCGCGGCGGCCAGCGCAGCGGCGTGTTCTTCGGCGGCCGCTTGGACGTCTGCAGCCTTTCGCCGGCGACGAACCGGCGTCTCGGCGGACGCAGGTGCCGGAGCGGCGACAGGTTCGGGAGCGGCCGTCGTGCGGCGACGCCGCGCCGCCGTTGCCGTGGGAGCGGCCTGACGCTCGGCACGCGTGCGCTTGTCGCGCTCCCACCGGGCTCGGATGCGAGCAACC
>DATJHY010000122.1:0-24793 GCA_035493635.1 Gemmatimonadaceae bacterium
CCGCGGCCAAACTGCCAGAACGCCTTTTCCCGGAAGAACAGCGTGACCGCGTCCGCCTGCGTGGCCGGCGCGGGGAGCGCGTTCATGGCCTTCGGCGTGAACGGTCCGAGGTTCGGCGGCGAGGCGCGCAGCGCATTGAGGATCGTCATCATGCCCGCGATGTCGTTCGCGTTGAGCTTTGCCTCCGCCTCGATCAACCGGGCGTCGAGACCGGAAACGACGATCAGCGGGTGGCCGCGATCGGTCCAGAATGCTCCGACCCAAGGCGTCGACTTGTCGATTGCCGGTTTCGCCGCGTTGCTCGAGCTGCCGCCGCTGATCGGCACGCGCGGATCGTTGGCGGACGCGAACGGCAGCGCGTTCCTGATCGTGCCGCTCAGATCGAAGCTGTCGCCCACCACGTAGCGCGCCGAGCTCTGTTTGGCGTTCAGCGTCCAGATCTCGTTGCTGACGGTGGGCTGCGAGAACGTCATCGAGTATTGAAAGTTGGTGGGCACCGCACTCTCCGGCACGAGCGCCGCGGCCTCGGCGAACTTGCCGAGGTCGACGAGTGCCTCGGCCTTGGCGACGACTGCGGCCTGCTTGGTGCGCGCCGCAACCGAATCGGTGCCGCCCGACAGCGCGATGGCGCTATCGAGGTGCGTGATCGCGAGCTGGAAGCCGGCCTCGTTGGTGATCGGCGGCTGATACTGCGGAACGCCGCTCACCGTCAGACCAAAGGGGATTCCGCTGCAGAAGTCCTGCGATATCTCCTTTTCGGTGAGCCCGATGATGAACCACATTTCACCCTGCTCGCCCGGCTGGTCGGTCAACGACGCGGCGAGCGCCGCCGCGGCGTCGCGGGCGAAGCCGCGCGCGCGCTGCGCGGTCTGGTACGCCGGACCCCACACGCTGTTGTTGGGCTGGATGGCGCGCTGGTCGGTCTCGTTGCGCTGCAAGAAGGTATCGCCGGATTTCCAGACGTCGGTGAGGAGATCCGACAGCATCCACAGATTCTCCTGATTGCCGTTGCCGCCGCCGACGAACGCCTGGAGGCCACCGATGGCGCCGATGCGGAGGGCCTGGGCGCCGGCGGCGCCGGACGCCGCGATGTCGCCCGGCAGGAGCACGCCGGGCTGCTGCGGCGCGAGCAGCTCCTCCTTCACGTTGCAGCTCGCGACGATCGGCGCGCAGGCGAGCAGCGCCGCCGCCGCGAAGCGGCTGCCGCGCCGTCGTCCTGAGCCTGGTCTCGTTCGATGATTCTTCATGTTGAATGCAGATCCTCTAAAAGGCTCAGTAGTGGAGATTCAGGCGGGTGATGAAGTACCGGCGCGGCGCGGTCGTCGCGAAGTCCTGCTGCGTGTCGCCGACGCCGTAGTTCGACTCGGGATCGGTGCCCGTGTAGTTCGTCCACAGATGCAGGTTGCGCGCGGACAGCGTGAGGCTGATGTCCTTCGCGCGAACCCGCGCCGCGAACCGCTGCGGCAGCGTGAGCGTGGCCGCGGCTTCGCGCAGGCGCCAGAATTGCGAGTTCTCCAGGTAGCCGCCGACCGTCGTCACCTTCGTGCCGTTGACGATCGTGCCCTGCGTCTCGGCGACGGCGCGCGCCTGGCGCCAGAGCGCCGCGTGCGGGTTCGAGATGTCGTAGCAGGGATTGGGGCTCTGCTGGCACTGGAACTGGAGCGAGGCGTTGAGCACACTCGAGCCGCCCTTGTAATCGAGGAGCGCAGTCAGTCGCAGGTGCCGGTTGAACAGATCGAAGCCGTTCTGGAACGAGACGAGATCGCGCGGCAGCGAGTAGCCGCGGTACACGACGTTCGGAGAGACGATGACCTCGTTCGCGGTGAGGAACCCATCGCCGTTCGCGTCGGACCAAGTGTACGGCTGATAGAAGTACGCGTTCACGGGGAGGCCGACGGAATCGCGCGTGCCCCCGGTGCCGATCGTCGGATTCGGCTGTCCATTCGCGTCGCGGCCGAGCGAGACGACCTTGTTGCTGTTGTGCGACGCCGCGACCGTGAGATCCCAACCGAACGAGCGGCGATCGAGGATCGTCGAGTTGACCGTCAGCTCGACGCCGCTGTTCTGCACCGAGCCCAGGTTCCTGAGCACGTTGGCGGCCGATGACGCCGCCGACGGCGCGATCGGTTGATTGATGAGTGCGTCCCGCGTCTTCTTGTTGTAGTACGTGAACTCGACGTTGACGCGGTTGTTGAGCACGCGCGCATCGAATCCGGTCTCGAGCTCGGCCGAGGTTTCGGGTTTCAGGTCGGGATTGCCGAGCGCGTTGGCACGCAAGCCCGGACGATCGACGCTCGCCACGTTGATCGTGGTCGTCGAGAAGGTCTGGAACGACGACGTCGCGCCGGGCTGCACTCCCGAAGCGCCGTAGGCGCCGCGCAGGCGCAGCTGGTTGAGCCAGCTCACGCGCGGGAAGAAGTCCTCGTCCGACGCGATCCAGGACGCGCTCAGCTTGGGATAGAACACGCGCTGGAAGTTCGTTCCGAACGCGCTGTTCTGATCGGTGCGCACCGCCGCGGTGATGAACAGCTTGTCGCGAAGGCCGAACTGCTCCTGGGCGTAGAGTCCGAGCGTCTTCGTTGCCGTGGCCAGCGCGTTCGACCCGAGCCGGACGGCCGCGGAACCGACGGTCTGCGCGCCAGGCGGCAGGTTCGTGCCGCTCGACGCCGTGAAGTCGTTTTCCGTGTTGATGTAGTCGGCGCCGAGCGTGGTCTTGACGTTCACCCACGTGCGTGCCTGCCAGCTCGAGTTGCTCACGAGCTTGGCGGAGAAGTTCCGGTTGTTGGAGCTCTGATCGCTGACGCTTCCCTGTCGCAGCGTGCCCTGATCCGGGCATTCGTTCAACCGGCAGATGCTCGGGTCCTGCCGGTCGGCCAGATCGACGCCCACCGTGGCTTCGTTCTGCATCCAGCTGAGCGGCCGCCAGTTCGCCGTTGCACTTCCCAACGTGCGCTGGATGTCTTCCTCGGTGTAGACCTGAAAGATGTCGCCGTAGTTGTAGCCGTTGTTGCCGTACAGGTTCTCGCCACGCGTGCCGACGCCGGTCACGCCGAGTCCCGCGCCCTGGAACCCGGGACTCATCATCGACTGGTAGTAGATGCTGAAGAAGTTGTTGTCGACTTCCGGCAGCCGCTGATTGACCTTCGTGAATCCTGCGTTGAACGAGAGGTCGAACGTGGGGCTGAGCGACATGCTCATGTTGCCCCGGATGCTCTGGCGCTGCAGGGCTTCGGGATAGAGCCATTCGTCGCGCACCGGCGTCTGCTGCGACCGGAACGTCTCGACGTCATGGCCGGGCATTTTGACTGGGCCGATCTCGTTCTCGAGATCACCGCTCACGAAATAGCGCACCTGCTCGTTGCCGCCGCTCACCTGCATGCCGTAGGCGTCGCGATGCCCGTTGGCGAGCGGAGTCAGTCCGGGCGTGCGCAGCACGTTGAGCGACGTGAGGCTGTCGAACGAGCATCCATTCCCGATCGTATTGTTGAGGCAGCGGACCGTCTTGCCCGTGTTGTCGTGCCCCCACTCGGCGTACGCCGTGGGATAGGCATTCTTGTCCTGTACGAGGCCGCCCTCGCCGTACCAGGTCCAGCGCGGCGCGCCGGCGCGGCCCTTCTTGGTCGTGACGACGATGACGCCGTTCGCCGCGTCCGTTCCATACAGCGTCGCGGCCGAGGGGCCCTTCACGATCTCGATGTCCTCGATCTCGTCGGGATTGAGTCCGTTGAGGAACGACGTCTGCGTGCCGCCGATGCCCACGTTCACCGAGCCGGCGTTGAAGCGCACGCCGTCCACGACACAGATCGGGTTGTTGTTGAGCGAGAGCGAGTTCACGCCGCGGATGTGAATCTGTCCGGCGCTGCCGGTCATGTTTCCGGGCAGAATGTTGACGCCGGGCGCCTTGGCCACGAGCAGGCCCTGGACGTCGGTGATCGGCGAGGTCTCGACTCGCGCGCCGACGTCGCCCAGGGTCGCGATGCTGTTGCCCAGCTCCACCTTGCGCTGCTCGCCCGTGGCGGTCGTCACGATCTCCTGCAGCTGCACGATCGCCGGCGTCATCGTGAAATCCACCGTGAGTGTAGCGCCGGCGACGTCGACCGATTTCTTCTGTTCCTGATAGCCGACACGGATGACGCGCAGCGTGCCGACCCCGGCCGGCACGTTCCGCAGTGTGTATCGCCCTTCCTGGTTGGTCGCGGCGCCGAGCGCCGTGCCGACCAGGAACACTCGAGCATCGGCGAGCGGCTGGCCGCCGGTGGCCGTGACCTGGCCCGAAATCGTTGCTTGCTGCGCGCTCGCAGCCGCCGGCAATCCGGCGACCAGCGTTCCTACGAGCGCCAGACCCGCGCTGATGCGCGCCCCTCGAGACCCGCGGTGGTGCATTGAGAACCTCGAATGAAGTGTTGCGATGCACGGCAACCGCGCGACAGCGCGTGCCGACCATGCGACACCTGAACCAGGCGAGGCAAAGCGGCCGTCACATCGAGTTTTTAGAAAAGTTTTAACTCGGCCCGTGGCGGTGACGACCCGGTAAATTTTCGCGCAGGCTCATCCCGCGCGCGCGCGATCGTCGGGAACCAGGTACTCGTTCGACGTATTCGTGCTGGTGAGGTAGACCGGAGCCGCGCGCTACCTCACGCCGGCCGAGATCTTCGTGTCGCGGCATCCGCGGCGCGCGCGCGCCACTCCGCGATCTTCTTGTGATCGCCCGAGAGCAGAATCTCGGGGACGGCGTGGCCGCGAAACACCGGCGGCCGCGTGTAGCTCGGCGCACTCAACTCACGATCGAAGAACGAGTCGGTGCGCGCGCTCTCGACATCGGTCATCGCGCCGGGCAGCAGGCGCACCGTGGCATCGATCACCGCCAGCGCCGCCGGCTCGCCGCCGCTCAGTACGAAGTTGCCGAGCGAGATCTCTTCCGTCGCCAGAAAATCGGCGACGCGCTGGTCGACGTCCTTGTAGTGGCCGCAGAGCAGCGTGAGCTCGCTCCCTGCAGCGAAACGAACCGCGTCCTGATGCGTGAATGGCCGTCCGCGGGCGGACATCAGCACGATCGGCGCCCGCGCTCGCAATGCATCGACCGCCTCGAAGAACGGCTCCGGCTTCATGACCATCCCGGCGCCGCCGCCGTACGGATAGTCGTCGACCGTGCGATGGCGGTCATGGGTGAAGTCGCGCAGGTCCACGATCCGGTACTCGACCGCGCCCGCCTCTCGCGCCCGCGAGGGAATGCTCAGGCCGAGCGGACCGGTGAAGAATTCCGGAAAGATCGTGACGACGTTGATCCGAAGCGGAGGCGACGCACGCGCCTCGCCTTCGTCCGTGCGTTCCGGTTCAGTCATCGAGCAATCCCGCCGGTGGATCGATTCGAATCACCCGCGCCTCGCGGTCGACGGTCGTGACCACTCGGTCGTACGGCACGAGAACGGATCCCCGCTCGCGCTGCACCTCGAGCGTGAGACCCTGCGGCAGCTCGTAGATCTCGACGACGGATCCGACACGATCCCCCGACACGAGCTCCACGCTCATGCCGATGAGATCGTGCACGTACACCTCATGCTCGCCGAGCGGCTCCAGCTCGTCGGACGGCGCAAGGATGAAGCGTTCGCGCCACGTGTCGGCGATCGCTCGGTCGCCGATCTCCGCGAAGTGGACGATATAGCCGCCCTTGAACGGCGATGCCGACACGACGTGGAGCTCGCGCCGGTCGGGCAGCGGATCGCCGCTCGTGGTGCCGGCAATGAACCGCCGGCCGGGTGCGAACACGGCGTCGGGGTCGTCGGTGATCGGTTCGACGACGAGATCACCCCGCACGCCGTGCGCTTTACGCACACGGCCAACGATGATCAACTCAGACGGCGTCAGGCGGTCTCGGACTCGCCGCCCGAAGCGCCCTCGGCGAGCGGAACGGCGGTGGCGGTGAGCTTGCGGCCAAGGCGCTGCTCGTGGCGAGCCTTGAGCACGCCCGCTTTCCGGAGCAGCGATCGCACGGTGTCGGTGGGCTGCGCGCCGTTGTCGAGCCAGTAGTTCACGCGCTCGCGCTCGAGGTTGAGCGCCTGCTCGCCCTGCCGAGGAGCGTACTGGCCCACGACCTCGATGAACTTGCCGTCGCGCGGGCTGCGCGAGTCGGCAATGACGATCCGGTAGCTCGGCTGCTTCTTGCGGCCGGTCCGGCGGAGACGGATTTTCACGGACATTGTAGACTCCTCATTAGGGTTCTGGTACTGCTCCGGGCTCCTCGCGACGCGGGTCGTTCCCGCGCGCACCCGGTCCTGGACTGACGGGTCCGGCTGACAGCTAACGGCAGTCGGCTTGGCTCCCGGCTAACAGCTGACTGCTCGAGCTGACCGCTGACTGCTGCCGGCTGGGCTCTCGGCTAACGGCTCGGCTGCCGGCCGTCAGCCAGGCTGTCAGCCGACGGCGTGGGCTGCCGGCCAATAGCTGACAGCACTGGCAGTCAGCTATTGGCCGAGCGCCAAGCCGTGCGCCGTCAGCCGAAAGCCGAGTCACTATCGAGCACCAAACATGTTTGGACCGAACCTCTTCGCCCCGCCGGGCGCTCCGCCGGCGCGCTTCATCATCTTCTGCATCTCGCGGAACTGCTCCAGCAGCCGATTCACTTCACTGATCGGACGGCCCGCCCCTTTCGCCACGCGTGCCCGCCGCGAGCCGTTCATGATCTCGGGCTTCTTTCGCTCTTCCAGCGTCATCGAGAGCACGATCGCCTCGAGGTGCCGCAGGCGCTTTGGATCGGCCGCTTTCACCTGCTTGAGCATCTTGGTGTTGACGCCGGGCAGCATCTTGAGCAGCCCTTCGAGCGGGCCGAGCCGCTCGATCTGCTTCATGGCGGCGAGGAAGTCCGACAGGTCCATGCCTTCCTTGCGGACCTTCTTCTCAAGCCGCTTGGCCTCGTCCTGGTCGAACGCCGTCTGGGCCTTCTCGACCAGCGTGACGATGTCACCCTGCTGCAGGATGCGGCCCGCCATTCGCTCGGGATAGAACTCCTCGAGCGCATCCACCTTTTCACCGACGCCGATGTACTTGATCGGCTTCTTCGTGACGCCGTAGATCGACAGCGCCGCGCCGCCACGGGCATCGCCGTCCATCTTCGTGAGGATCACGCCCGTCACGTGCAGCCGTTGGTCGAAGCCTTGCGCGATCTTCACCGCGTCCTGGCCCGTCATGCCGTCGGCGACGAGCAGGATCTCGTCGGGATGGATGGCCGCCTTGAGGCGCTCGAGCTCCCGCATCATCTCGTCGTCGATCTGCAACCGGCCCGCGGTATCGACGATGACGACTCGGTCGCGCGCTCGCTTCGCCTGCTCGATGCCGGCCTTGGCGATCCGTACGACGTCTTGCGTGCCGCGCTCGGCATATACCGGAACGTCGAGCTGCGTGCCGAGCGTCTCGAGCTGATCGATGGCGGCGGGGCGGTACACGTCGGCCGCGACGAGGCGCGTCGGGCGATTCTCTCCTTTGAGCTTTCGCGCGAGCTTGGCGGCTGTGGTGGTCTTACCGGAGCCCTGCAGGCCGACCATCATCACGACCGTTGGCGGAACGGAGCTCAGCTTGAGCCCTTCGCGCTGCTCGCCGAGCATGGCCGTGAGCTCGTCGTACACGATCTTGACGAGCTGCTGGCCCGGCGAGACGGTTCGGAGCTGCGTGACCCCAACCGCCTTTTTCTCGACCCGCTCCAGGAACTCGCGGGTGAGCTGAAAGTTGACATCGGCCTCGAGCAGGACGCGGCGGACCTCGCGCAGCCCCTCTTTGATGTCGGCCTCGGTGAGCACACCCCGGCCGCGGAGGCGGGCAAAGGTGGCCTCGAGTTTCTCGGAAAGCTCGTCGAACATAGACTGGGAAAGGTAGCCGACCGAGGCGTTCGTTTCAAGCGAGCAATGGTGCGCTATTAGCTTTTCGTTGTTATACTTACGCACCGCATTGCACGGCTCTCGCGTCGGGGCCAGCCGGCCTCGGCGCGTTGTACTGCGACCCTGCCCCCTGCCCCCCAGCCACCAGCTCATTCATGGCCAAAGCTCAGCGAAAGGATGAAATCCTCAAATCGGAGCTGCCTCCGACCTTGCCGCTCATGGCCCTGCGGTCGACGATTGTTTATCCGCTGGGAACGATCGCGGTGCAGATGGGCGCCCCGGAGAACCTGGCGTTGCTGCGGGCGAACGAGCACTCGGGTTTGATCGTCGCGCTGGTCGTGGCAAGCGGGGATCACGACGAGCCAATCGATTCGCAGCGCTTCCGCGGCCGGGTCGGAGTGGCCGCGCGCGTGCACGAGCGGATCAATCTGCCGGGCGACACGGTGCAGATCACGCTCCAGGGACTGCGGCGCATCGTCGTCGACGAGATGGTACAGCTCGAGCCGTATCCGGTCGCCAACGTGCGCGCCGCGCGCGAGACACCGGCTGATCCCGGCGAAGTCGACGATCTCGTGGCGCGCGTGGTCTCCGCCGCCGAGACGCTCGCCGAGCTGGTGGATCGCATTCCGGACGAAGTGCCGGCGATCCTGAAGATGAACGTCTCCGATCCGGGCCGGTTCGCCGATCTCGCGGCGACCAACATGAACCTCCGCATCTCCGACAAGGACGAGGTGCTGCAGCGGCTCGACGTCGGACAGCGCCTGCGCTTCGTGCTGTCGCGCCTCGAGCGCGAGGTGGCGCGCGCCCGCGTGATGGAGGACGTCAAGAAGCAGACGGAGATCAAGATCGAGCAGCACCAGCGTGAGTTCTATCTGCGCCAGCAGCTTCGCGCGATCCAGGCCGAGCTCGGGGAGGCCGATCCGGGCGAGAAGGAAGCGATCGAGCTGCTGAAGAAGATCGACGAGGCCCAGCTTCCGGAGAAGGTCGGCCAGGAAGCGCGGCGCGAGACGGAACGCATGCGGATGTTGTCACCGGCGTCGAGCGAGTACCAGGTCGTGCGGACGTATCTCGACTGGGTGCTCTCGCTGCCGTGGAACAAGAAGTCGGGCGAAGAGCAGATCGATCTCAAGAAAGTCGAGGAGGCACTCGACAACGGCCACTACGGCCTCGATGAAGCCAAGGAGCGCATCATCGAGTTTCTCGCCGTGCGCAAGCTGCGTGGCGGCGACCCTCACGGGCCGATTCTGTGTTTCGTCGGACCGCCGGGTACCGGCAAAACGTCGTTGGGAGCCGCGATCGGCAAGGCGATCGGGCGGGAGTTCTACCGAATCTCGGTTGGCGGCGTGCGCGACGAAGCGGAGATCCGCGGCCACCGGCGCACGTACGTGGGCGCCATGCCCGGTCTCATCATCCAGGCTCTGCGACGCGTGGCGGTGAAGGATCCGGTCTTGATGATCGACGAGATCGACAAGATGTCGGGCGGCGGACCAAGCGGTGACCCGACGGCGGCGATGCTCGAAGTGCTCGACCCCGCGCAGAACAACGCGTTCGTCGACCACTACCTCAACCTGCCGTTCGATCTGTCGACGTGCCTGTTCATCTGCACGGCGAACAATCTCTACGACATTCCGGCGCCGCTCCGCGACCGCATGGAGATCATCAAGATCGCCGGCTACACGGTCGAGGAGAAAGTCGAGATCGCGTGGCGCTATCTGCTGCCGCGCCTCCTCGAGGAGCACGGTATCACCGACAAGGACATCCAGTTCACCGACGAGTCGCTGTCCTTCATCTCCAACCGCTACTCGCGTGAAGCGGGCCTCCGCAACTTCGAGCGCAACATGGCGGCGATCATGCGCAAGCGCGCGCGCGCCAAGGCCGAGGGTGAAGAAGGCGCCTGGGTGATCGACGTCGAAAAGGTCGAGGAGATCCTCGGCATTCCGCGCTATGCCGTTGAAGAGGCCGAGAAGGTGCCGGAGGTCGGCGTCGTCACCGGCCTCGCGTGGACGTCGACGGGCGGCGACATCATGCTGATCGAAGCGCTGCGCATGCCGGGCACGGGACGGATGACGGTCACCGGCCAACTCGGCGACGTCATGCGGGAGTCGGTGGATGCGGCGTATTCGTACGTCCGCTCGCGCGCCGAGCAACTCGGCATCGACGATTCCGTGTTCCGCGAGAATGATCTGCACATCCACCTGCCCGCGGGCGCGATTCCCAAGGACGGGCCGAGCGCGGGCATCACGATCACGCTCGCCATCGCGAGCGCGCTGAGCGCCCGCCCGGTGCGCCGCGACGTGGCGATGACGGGTGAGGTCACCCTGCGCGGCAAGGTGCTCGAGATCGGCGGCGTGAAGGAGAAGGTGCTGTCCGCGTACCGGGCAGGGTTGCGTCAGGTCATCATGCCCAAGGCGAACGAGAAGGATCTGCGTGAAGTGCCCGACGAGGTGCGGAAGAACATGGTGTTCACCTTCGTCGAGCGCATGGACGAGGTGCTGCACCTCGCGTTGCTGCCGCCGGTGTCCGAGTCACTCGCCGACGAAGCGGTCGCCGAGACGACGCCGGAGATCACCGCGGATCATGCGGCGTCAACGCCGGCGGATCAGATCGAGGAGCCGGTCGTTCGGTAGCCGCACAGGGGCAATACCGCGAATCGTTCGTCGGCCGAGACTTCGGCGAGGCAGGATCGCGAATGACGGAACCGCCGCGCGGGATGTCATAACATTTTGGATACGGACACAAACGGATCTGGCGGACACCAACGGATCGTTCCGCGTCGCGCGAAGGCGCCGGTCGCAATGGGGCGGGACGTATTTGTGAAAGCCGCTCAGGACGCAAGTTGGCGGCGTCCCGAGCGGCAGTTCCAAGAAAAAAATCGTCCCGGCTCGTAGATCGCGGAGCCGTCGCCGCGCTCGGGGCAATTCGTTTTTGTCCGTTAAATCCGTTTGTGTCCGTGTCCCAAGTCGTTATGACGTCCCGAGCGGCAGTCCTGATGCCGCCGGCGCCCGACGATGCGCGCGAACCCGGGACTCTTGCTTCACATCGGCGTGACGACAACGAGCGTCGCGCGACTCGACACCGTCTCGCATTCGGTGCAGCGCGCGCGAGTCGGTTCGACGATCAGGTGCGTCGTAACACGACCGCAGCCGTCGCACTTCGCGGTGATCACTGGCTGCATGATCGTCTGCAAGCCGTTGTGAACCAGACGCGCGGCCATCACCGCCGGCGCGGTGGCGCCGATCGGACAGAGGCTTCCCGTGCACGCCTCGCCGATCTCCAGGCAGACGACCTCCGACTCGTGCAGGTTCGCCTGGCCATCGCTCGATGGTTCGTCGGTGATCACGATCTGCACGTCCTTGTCGCACGCCGAGCAATACGCGAGTCGCGTTTTCATGTCAGACCTCCTCGTGAACACGCCGGCGAAACCGGCTCGAGCGGATGGTGAAGCGTGAGGGTGCAATGATCATTAAGCGAGTACGATGAACGTCAGGGCGATCAGGCCGCGCCCATGCCCGCGAACCCCATGAACGCGAGCGACAGCGCCGCGGCGATCATGAAGACCAGCGCCGGACCGCGAGCGACAGCGGGGATGGGCGCGAGGTCAGTGCGCTCGCGAATACCGCCAACGAGAGCAAGCACGGCCGTGATTCCCAATCCGCCGCCGACCGCGAACATGAGACCTTCGAGCAGCGTGTAGCCGCGGTTGGTCTGGAAGATCGTCATCCCCCGCACCTGGCTGTTGCTCGCGATGAGCGGGAGGAAGATGCCGAGCTCCCGATACAGCGAGGGGCTCGTCTTCTTCACGAACAATTCCACGATTTGCACGATGGACGCGATCGCGACCACGAACGCGATCACGCGCAGGAACGGCGCGGCGGCGAGCACGTACTTGTTGAGCACCCAGGCCGCGAGGCTTGCCAGCACCATCACGAAGGTGGTCGCGAGCCCGAGCCGCAGTCCGGTCGCGCTTTGGTTCGTCACGCCGATGACCGGACACAGTCCCAGGAAATAGACGAGGACGAAGTTCGTGACGATCGCGGCGGAAATGAAGATCCAGAAGAGATCGCTCATACCAGGGCCACCTCCGGTTCCTTCGATTCGCGTTCGGGCGTCGGGGCCTCAGTGGCGATCGCATGCTCGATACGCGCGCGCGTCTGCTTGCGGAGATCGCGCCAGTTCGCGGCGAGGAGCAGGAGACCGATCATGAAGAAGCCACCGGGGGGTAGCATCATCACCACCCACGGCTCGAACGAGTGCGGCATGACGTGAACGCCGAGGAAGGTGCCATTGCCGAGCACCTCACGTGGAATGCCCATCAAGAGCAGCGCGATGGTGAAACCGAAGCCGTTGCCGAGCGCGTCGAGCGCCGCGAGCCGCACCGGCTGTCGCGAGGCGAACGCCTCCTGGCGGCCGAGGACGATGCAGTTGGTGATGATCAGCGCGATGTACGGGCCCATCGCCTTGTGCACGTCGGGCACGATCGCCTCGAGCGTCATGTCGGCGATGGCGAGGAACGTCGCGATGATCAGGATGTAGGTCGTGATTCGGATCTGATGCGGGATGATCTTTCGCAGTAGCGACACGATGATCGCCGAGCCGACCACAACGAAGGTCGTGGCCAGGCCCATGGCGATGCTGTTGGCCACGGCGTTGGTGACGGCGAGCGCTGAGCACAGACCCAGCGTCTGCACCAGTACGGGGTTCTCGTACCAGAGGCCGCGCGAGAACACCGCGCCTGGAGTCGTCGGCGCCGGCCCCGACGAGGCTTTGATCATGCTCATTCGCGAGTCCTCATGATCAGATGATCCGCGCGAGCTGCGCGCCGGGTAGGTTGCTCGCCAACGCACGCGTGATCTCCGGTTCGGTCATGCCGAACAGCGCCGTCGTCGACGCGTCGGCGTGCATCACCGAATCGGCGATCACGGTCAGGCTCTGCATCCCTGTCTCGCGCGGCTGCGCGGTCGCGGGATCCATGATGTGGTGGTACTTATGCCCGCGATATCGGAAGAACTGCCGGTACGTCCCCGACGTCGCGACCGCTCGGTCAGAGAGCTCGAGCGTACCGACGATCGCACGCTCGTCCATCGGCGATTGAATGCCGATCGACCACGGCTCTCCATCGGGTGCCCGCCCGAGCGCATATAGATCGCCGCCCGCCACCACGACGGCCCTTTCGATGCCGGAGCGACGGAGCGCGGTGACCGCTCGATCGACGCCGTAGCCTTTGGCGATGCTGCCAAGGTCGAGCCGCGCAGCGTCGTCGTGATATCGGAGCACCGGCTGGCTGCGGCTCGTTCCCACTTCCACGCTCTTGTGGAAGCGCCGGTCCGCGAGTTCGGCCACCCGCTCCGCCACCGGCGGCTCGTGGCGATGCTTCACGTCCCACAGCTTGCAGACCGCGCCGATCGCCGGATCGTACCGGCCGCCGAGCGCGGCGGCCCATCGGAGTGCTTCACTCGTGACGTGCGCCGTCTCCGGTGTGATCACCACGCCTTGGCGCGCGGCCAACAGGTTCGCGCGGCCGATATCCGATGTATCGGTGAATCGCGTCATCGTGCGCTCGACCCAGAGCAGCTCGGCGATCGCGGCGTCGATCGCCGCATGCGCTAGTTGCGGATCACGGTGGACCACCGCGAACTGCGCGATCGTCCCCATCACCGGCACCGAGCGCCGAACGACGCCGGCCGGCTGGCGCTTGGCCAGCGGAATCGCCGCGACGACGAACGCGCCGAGCCCAAGGCCAACGAACTCGCGGCGCCCGATCTCGTGCCGGATGCCTTCGGATGTGGTACTCATCGTTTCACTCCGTCTGATTCGCACGCGCTGTCGCCGGTACAGCCGGCGCAGTGGCCGGTGCAGCCTGCCTTGTCCCTCGGGCGCAGCATCGAGAACACTCCGAACAACACCGCCGCGCCAACCACGCCGATGATCGTCGTGATCATGGCTTCGTCTCCTCGTGATACGCGTCCATCAGCGGCTGCCAGCGCGCGATCGCGTTGTCGATGATGCGAATGACGGCACGCGACGAGATAGTGGCGCCGGTGATCATCACGACATCGCTCGGTCCGGTCTTGCCCCTGTCTTTCTTGACGCCGTTGATCGGAGCGACGGCGTTCACGAATCCGTTCACGAATTCGCTGTCCGTTTCGATCTTGTTGCCGAGGCCCGGCGTTTCCTTGTTTCCGATCACCTTCATCGCAATGAGCTTGTGCGCCGACGCGTCATAGCCGAACATCAGCGTCACGAGGTCCTGGAAACCGTTCTCCGCCGCGCTCACGGCGAACCCGATGCGTTTGCCCGACCCGTCATGGCCGAGGTAGACCTTCTCGAGCTTCTTCGTGTCGGTTCCGGCGGGGACGGATTTGGCGAGCGCGCCGTTATACAGGTAGAGCGTGTCGTAGCTCGCCGGCGCTTTTAGCACTTCGGTGATCGCCGCCTGCATCACTTGGCCCTGATGCTGCTCGATCCTGGGCAGCGTCGCGGTGTACGCGCTGACGATGAGCAATCCCGCGATCGCGCCGGCGCCAGTCATCATCGCCATCAGCTTCCACGAGCGCACGTCCTTGGCCACGACGGGCGCCGCCTTGGTCATTCCCATGCTCATGGCGTCGCCTCCTTCACCACGCGCGTACCGAACACGCGCGGCTGCGTCGCCTTGTTGATGAACGGCACGACGGCGTTCATGAGCAGGATGGCGTACATCACGCCTTCGGGGAGACCACCCCACACGCGAATCGACACGACGAGCACGCCGATGCCCAGCCCGAACAGCCACTTCCCGGCGTTCGTCACCGGGCTCGTGACCATGTCGGTCGCCATGAACACGGCGCCGAGCATCAGACCGCCCGAGAACAACATGAAGAACGGCGTCGGGTACTTCGCGTTCGCGAAGTGCAGGATTGCCGAAAACACGGCGACCGTGGCAAAGATGCTCACGGGGGTCCGCCAGTTGAGGAACTGCCGCCACGCGAGGTACCCGCCGCAGAGCAGAATCAACAGCGCGGACGTCTCACCAAGTGAGCCTCCGGTGTTGCCAACGAAGAGATTGAAGAGCGACGTGCCTTTGGCCTCGAACTTCATGAGGCCGAGCGGCGTAGCGGCGGTGATGGCGTCGGGACGCGGGCTCATGAACGGCAGCGCGAGATTGTCTCCACGCAACGACCACCACTTGACCTGAGCGCCGACCGCGGGCCACGTCGTGATGGCCACGGGAAACGCGGCCTGGAGGAACGCTCGGCCGAACAGTGCCGGATTGAACACGTTGTAACCCAGGCCGCCGAACAGCAGTTTGCCGAACCCGATGCCGAACGCGCCGCCGATGAACGCCATCCACATCGGAATGCCCGCGGGCAGCGTGAGCCCGAGCAGGATTCCCGTGATCGCCGCCGATCCATCACCCAACGAGCCGCGATTCCCGAGCACCCGCTCGGCGACGACCGCGCCCGCGACAGCGGCGCCGACGACGAGCAACGCGCTCGGCCCGAAGAAGTACGTCGCGATCGCCACCAGCGGCACGAGGCTCCCGACGACGTTCCACATGATCGTCGGCGTGTCCGCCTGGGCGTGCACGTGCGGCGACGCCGTGATGACGAGTCGAGTCGTGGTCATGCGGCGCCTGCCGGCTTCGCGGCCTTGATACGACGCAGCGCCGACTTGCTCGCGCTGAACATCTGGGCGAGCGGAATGTTCGACGGACACACGTACGAGCACGAGCCGCACAACATGCAGTCGCCGAGATGCAGCGCCTCCATTTCCTCGTACCGTTGGACTCGCGCGTAGTCGCCGAGCATCGACGGATTGAGGAACACGGGGCACGCGTCGAGGCAGCGGCCACAATGGATACACGGGTACGTCGCCTCGTGCCTCGTCTGCGCCCGCGCCAGAACCACGACGCCCGTCGTGCCTTTGACGATCGGCGTATCGAGACTGGCGATGGCGTTTCCCATCATCGGACCGCCAAACACGATCTCGCCGGCGTCGTCGGTAAGGCCGCCGCATTCAGCGAGCACGTCGCGCACCTTCGTCCCGACGGGGACGATCAGGTTCGCCGGCTCGCGGACGCCCGGTCCGGTCACCGTCACGATGCGCTCGAGAAGCGGCAGCCCGGTCTCGAAGATTTCGGCGATCGACGCGGCGGAGCCGACGTTCTGTACGACCACGCCGAGCGATACCGGCAGCTTGCCCGACGGCACTTCGCGGCCGATCACCGTCTTGATGAGCATCTTCTCCGCGCCTTGCGGATACTTGACGGTGAGCGGCAGCACGGTGACGTCGATGTCGGTCGGTCGCGTGCGCTCCAGCGCGGCGATCGCGTCCGGCTTGTTGCGCTCGACGCCGATCACGGCGCGTTTCGCGCCGAGCGTGCGCATCATGATGCGGGCGCCGAGATGCACGCGCTCCGGGTATTCGACCATGATACGATGGTCGGTCGTGAGATACGGCTCGCACTCGGCGCCGTTGAGGATGATCGTCTCCACGCTGAGGTCGCGCGGCGGTGCGAGCTTGACGTGGGTGGGAAACGCGGCCCCGCCGAGTCCCACCACTCCGCCCTGCTGCACCGCACGCACGATTTCCTCAGGCGCGAGGCTTTCCCAATACGGTACGAGCCGCGGACGCGGCACCTGTGGCGAGAAGGGCTCGACCGCGATTCGAATCGCCATGTCCCGCGTGCCGTCGGGATGCGGCCAGAGTCCGATCTCGACGACCTTGCCCGACGCCGACGCGTGCACCGGCGCCGACATGAAGCCGTCGGCTTCGCCGAGGACGTCGCCGCGCAGCACGTGGTCGCCTTCACGCACGACGAGCTTGGCCGGCTTGCCGGCATGCTGCCGGAGCGGGATCACGACTTCCGACGGAAAGTGCATCCGGCGGATTGGCCGCGCTGCCGTGAGCTCCTTGTGCTCCGGCGGATGAACGCCGTGCCGGAAGTTCGATGGGCGGAGTGTGAAAACGCTCATCGTCCGCTCAGTTGAACGGTTCCGCGCGCTTGAGCCATTTCGCGAGGTCCTTCTCCTTCGGATTGCGCGGCGTCCCCGGGTGGATGAGACCGACGGGGCAGCGCTCGGCAGCAGTCACCAGTTGCTGGAACGTGCCGGCGTCGGCGTCCTTGATCTCCGCCTGCTTGGACGCGTTGTAGCCGAAGAGCTTTCCATTCAGGTTGATGCACTCGTTGCAGGACGTGCAGCGGGCTGATTCGATGTAGGGATCGATTTCAACCGCGGTCGCCGCGGCTGACTGCTGACTACTGACGGCTACCGGTTGGACGGCGGCTGCCGGCTGGGGGCTTGGCGTTGATGCCGACGGAGCCACTGGCGCGGGAGTGGGCGCAGATGCCGCGATTGGAGCGGCGGGCGCCTTCCCGTTACTTGTCGGCGGTGTGGCCGTGATGCTGGCGAGTAGGTCGGCGATCGACTTGCCGGACCCGGTGCGCAGCAGCGCCTCGGCCATCCGCTGAGCGACGGCCTTCGGCATTGCGGCGAGCTTTGTCTCGTAGTCGGCGCGTACGGCCTGGAGCTTCCTGTCGAATTCGGCTTCGACCTCGGCGACGAGCCGATCGCGCACGCTGGCAGCCGGCGCGAGGCCCGCGAGCTCGCGGAGCTGCGCCCACAATTGCTGGCGCTCTTCCGCCAGCCGGACGATCTCGTTGGAGACGGCGAGCCGCGACAGGTGCTTCGCGCGATCCGTCGTGAGGATGTAGGCGGTCTTGCCATCACGATCGTCGCTCGAGAGCCCGAGGAATTCGTGGAACGGCACCATGTCCTCGTTCCACTTCGACGGGTCCACGGCCTTGAAGTGCTTGCGGAATCGCCCTTCCGTGGCAGCCCAGTCCGCGATGGTAAGTGGGAGCGTGATGCGCTGGGCCGTGCCGGCATCGTCGAGGTATTCGATCGTGTACTCGGGCCAGCTCGTCTCGACCGACGGATTGCCGTCGAGCGAGAGCGCGTCGGCGAAGAGCGGCCCGTTGTCCGGGTCGAACGTGAGGAACGGGAACGCGCGCGACTCGAGCGCGAGACGCGCGGCACGCAGTGACCAGTCGTCGGCGAGCCCGTGTTCCACCGGACACGGCGTGTAGATGTTGAACACGGCGGGGCGCCGCTTCTGCAGGCCACGCAGCACGCCGGCCACGAGGTGCGATGCCGATGCCTGCGACGACTGCAGCACGTACGCGCCCCTGTGAGCCATGGCCACGAGCGCGAGCTCCTTGCGCACTTCGGTCTTGCCGTGCTGCGCCGCGCCGTAGGTCGCCATGTCCGAGATCTGCCCGGTGAAACCGCTCGTGCACGCCTGCCCGCCGGTGTTCGAGTAGACCTGCGTGTCGAGCACGATCACCCGAATCGGTTTTCCCGACGCGAGCAGCCGCGAGAGGTTCTGGAATCCGATGTCGAGCATGGCGCCATCGCCGCCCATGGAGACGATCGGCGGGCACAGATCGAACTCCTCGTCGCTGAACTGCTGCCAGTCGAAGCTCGACAGCAGCGTCTCGTCGCGTGCGGCGTCGTACGAGTCCGAGGCGAGCAGTTCGGCGCGACGAATCGCGGCGAACGCGTCAGCCATCTTGCGCATGTGGCCTTCGAACAGGCCGATGGCGAGCGACGGCGAGTCCTGGAAGAGATGGTTCGCCCAGGGGAATGGATACGGGTTGTACGGATAGGTGCTGGCCCAGACCGACGAACATCCGGTGCTGTTGGCCATTCCCATCATCGCGCGGCCTTCGCCACTCGGGCCTTCTACATAGCGCCAGCGCAGGTCCTGCAAGGCGTGCAGGCTCCTGGTCAGCAACTCGACCTGTGCGCGCTTGGCATCGTCGATCGGAATCGCCACGCTTCCGCCCGTCGCGACCGCGGCATTATCGAGATTGGCGCCCGACGCAACCAGTCCGCGCGCCTTCGTGTCGAGAGTCGAGATCAGGGAATCCAGCCTGGAGACGAGCTTGGCGACGCGCGGGCGCATCAGTGCGTGGATCGTCGAGATCACGAGGTGCACCGCGGTCTTCTCACCGCAGCCCATGCACGCGCCGTCGCCGCCGACCATCGACCGGTAGCTGTCCTTCTTGAGCAGCAGCGTCGACAGCACGCCGATGCCCTCGTCGATGTCGCTCACGTTGACGAAGCGATCGGGCGTATCGGGGAGCTTGTTCCACAGCTCCCAGTTGCGGCGCAGCTTGGCCACCACGGTTGGCTCCTGCTTCACCGTGACGAGCGCGCCGTCGGGGCACACCGCGACGCAGAGGTTGCAGCCCTTGCACGCTTCCGGATTGATCGTCACCGACAGCAGGCTACCAGCGCCGGCTTTTTTCGCTTCTGGCCCGTTGAAGAACGGCGCCGTCTTGGCAATCGGGAAACCGGCGAGCCGCTCGCGGAGTTGCACGTAATCGGCCTCGAGCTCGGCGCGTCTTTCGCCCTGCCAGCCGAGCTTCGCGGACACGCTGCCGAACGCCGAATCGAGCGACGTGGTGAAGTCCACGAACGGCTCGTCCTGGAGAACGCGGCGCGTCTCCTTGGCCAGGTTCTTCGAGATCTGTCGAATGCGATCGAGCGGTCGCCCGTTCGCGGCGGTGGCAATACCGATCTCGATGAGCTGATCGATGTCGGTGACGAGGCCCGGAATCGCCGAGTCGGGGCACTGCGTCCAACACTGCGCGCAGCCCGTGCAGTTGGCGGCGATGAAGTCCGGTACCTCGAGACGCACGTCGGTCATGTCGCGCGCGGCGCCCGTGACAGCCGGGATCGCGCTGAACGCGGCGAAGGGGTCGGCGATGCCGTCGCTGCCGGTCTTGTTGAGGAAGCACACCTGCTCCCAGAACCGGCCGGGATTGGCGACACCTTCCCGCGCGTCCGGCGTGTTGAGCAGATCGGGGATTCCCGGAACGCTCGTCTGGTCGTCGGTGCGAATGTCGCCGGCGGGAATCGGCTGGAGCTCCTGGAAGCCTCGCTCGATGACACGGAGGTTGTCGGCGATGACCCGCTCGCCATACTTCGCGAACTTCTTCGTGACCTGCTGCCGGATCCCGGTGAGCAGCCGGGCTTGATCCAGTCCCTTTCGCTCGGCGAGCCCGGACACGGCGAAGAACGCACCCATGAACGCCGCGCCCTGCATGCGATACCGCAGCTCGACGTCCGACGCTTCGTCGCCCGCGATGCCAAAGCCATTGAGCACGTAGGCGCGGAGTTTTCGTTCCTTGATGTCGCGCTGGGCCGACGCAGGGAACGAGGACCAGCAGGCGTCGGGTGTGCGGTCGCTCTGGATCACGAACGCGCCGCCGTCAGCGAGTCCGGCGAGCGGATTCGAGTGGCGGAAGACGTTGGGGTCAGGCGACAGCACCACGTTGACGTGCCGCAACTCGCAGTTGAGCCGTATCGGCTGCGACGCGAACGACGCGTAGAACGTGGTGGGCTGGCCCTTCTTTTCGGACCCGTACTTGGGGTTGGCCTTGATGTGCAAGCCGAGGAGATCGAACACGGTGGCGGCGAGATTCTTCCCCATCGTGATCGCGCCCCATCCGCCGACCGAATGGATGCGCACCGAGACGGCGTCGGGCGGCATCAGGTTCAGGTCTCCCCCGCTCTTGAGCGAGAGATCGCCGATGCCCGGATACGCCTGCTCGAGCTCCTGTTGCCAGATCTGTAATTTCGGGAGTCGGGTGTTTGGCCGGATGAAGTCGATGCCGAGGTAGAACTGTCGTCGCTGCGCCGCGCCGGACATCATGTTCTCCACCGCGGCCACGATGTCGCCGGGCTGGAGATCGCGGCTGCCGAGCCCGAAGCAGCCGGAGTAGAACTCGGGCATCTCGGCCGCCGTCATTCGCTCGATGCCCCCGTAGGGTAGGCGCGCGGATTTCGCCGCGCGGCCGTTTTCGAATGCCTTGGTCATCGCCGCCCGAATTTCTCGAAGGAGCGGCGGATCCACGGCAAGCGGCTGATCGACACGCTCCAGCACGACGACCCCTCGCTTGCCTCGCAGCATGCGAGAGATGAGATCGGCGGGGAACGGACGGAACATCGTCACGTTCAGCACACCGACGCGGAGCTGCCTCGTCTCACGCAGATAGTCGGCGACCGTCTCGGCGTTGCTCACGACGGAGCCTTGCCCAACGATGACGTACTCGGCGTCGTCGATCCGGTAACCCTGGGCGCGCTCGTAGCGGCGGCCAGTGAGCGCGGCAAATTCGTCGAAGGCCTGATCGGCGAGCGAGGCAACGTGATCGAAGTAGAACGGACGCTGCGCCGCGACGCCCTGGGCGTAGCTGTCCTGGTTCTGCACGACGCCGAGCATCGCCGGATAGTCGAAGTCGAAGAGCTCGGGGATCCGCCGACGCTGTTCACCGAACACCAGCCGTTGAGCCGGTGTGGGGGCGGCGATTACGTCGGCGGGGTCGCCGAGATATACCTTCACGAGCTCGCGCTCAGGCAACAGCAGCGACTCGATCACGTGGCTGGTGAGAAAGCCGTCCTGGGCGCAGATGCCGGGGTTGAGCGACAGCTCGGCGATGCGGTGCGCGATCAGGTTCAGATCCGCGGCGCCTTGTACGTCTTTCGCGAAGAGCTGGAAGAAGCCGGTGTCGTCGACGGCGTGATAGTCGTCGTGGCCGGCGTGCACGTTGAGCGCGTGCTTGGTCATGGCGCGCGCGGCGACGTTGAGCACATAGGTGAGTCGCTTGCCCACCGCCGCGTACAGCGACTCGTGCATGTAGGCGATGCCCTGCCCGCTCGAGAAATTCGCCGCGCGGAGGCCCATCATGCTCATGCCAGCGGTAACAGCGGCCGCGGCGTGCTCGCCCTCGGGCTCGAAGAACAGCAGCCGGCGGCCGTTCACGTTGCGCTGGCCCTCGGCGACCGCGGCGGCCCACCCTTCGCCCATCTGGGTCGACGGCGTGATCGGGTAGGCGCCCGCGGCCTCGCTCGCCGCGGTTTCCATGGCGACCGTGGCCGCGCTGCCATCGAGCGCGCGGCGCACGCCGGGGAATCTCGGCGTTTCGACTTCGGGCGCGTGCGACTTGCTCCAGAGTTTCATGCGCTTGTACTCCCGCTGAGCGCCGGCGCCTTGGGGCGCGACGCGGGCGACGAGAACTGTCGCCCTTCAACCCACGTGATTGCCCCGGTCGGGCATCGGCCGGTTGCCGAGATGTCGGCGAGCGCGTTGAGCTCGTAGTGGACCCGCGCCGAGCCCCGCTCGATCGTCACGAGTCCGGGCGCCGCGTCGATCACACACTTGCCGCACGCGGTGCACGCGACGGCACAGGTCTCCAGGGCCTCGTCGCCCTCGATCATGCTGCGGCACTGAACGAGGAGCTTTTGATCGAGCGGAATGATCTCGAACAGGTTCTTGGGACACGCCGTGACGCAGTCGCCGCACGCCGTGCAGGCGTTCAAGTCGACCACCGGCAGCCCGAACCGGTTCATCGTGATCGCGCCGAACGAGCAGGATACGGCGCAGTCGCCGAATCCCAGGCATCCCCACGCGCAGCCCTTACCGCCGCCGGCAACGGCCGCCGCGGCGCCGCACGTCGGCAGCCCGCGGTAGTCGGCGAGTTGCACGGCGACGTTCGATCCGCCGGCACAGAGGAGTCGCGCAACTCGTTTGTTCGCCTGTCCGGCGTCGACGCCGAGATAGCTCGCGATGAGCGCGGCTCCGCCGCCGTCGATCACGTTGCACGCCGCCGGCTGAATCTTGCCCGCGACCGCCTGCTCGGCGAATCCGCGGCAGCCAGGGAGCCCGCAGGCGCCGCAGTTCGCTCCCGGGAGCATCGAAGCCACCACATCGATGCGCGGATCCTCCCACACGCGAAGCTTCCAATACGCGAGCGCGATGAACACGGCGAAGACCAATCCGACGCCGGCGAGGATCGCGACCGAGTGCAGCACCGCGCTCAACATTCGAGTCTGCTCATGCGGAAGTGGAGTCGGTCTCGCTGAGCAGCCATGCCGCGAGCCGTTGGGCGGGATCGCCGTCGCCGCCGGGAACGAGCGCGTCCACCGACGTCGTCGAAAGCATTGGCCGGTCGGCGAGTCCGGCGAGATGCCGAAGCTCGTCGATCTGCTGCGACGGACTGAGCGCGCTGAGTCGTTTGCGGGCCTGGCCCAATGGCTGCGCTTCGATCGTGATTCGCTGCCAGAGCGCGGCCCCGCGCGTTGGATCGTGCGTGAAGCAGGCGACGTCGCCTTCGAACAGCGCGGCGACGGCCGGACCCTTGTACGTCGTGTAACGCGCGAGCGCCGCCGGATCCTTGGCTTGAATGACGTAGGTGCTCGGCGTGATCAACCGTACGAGACGCGCCGGCGCTGCTTCGCCCGAGACGACGAGCACCAGGTGCAGCCAGCCGTCGAGCACGTTCGCGAGATTGCCGGGGCTCAGGTCCGCGCCATCCACTCGAACCACGAGCGGCGGCGCCACGCGGCGCTGGCTCGCCGTCCACAGCTCGAACGGCCAGGCGTCCGCGGCACGATCGTGCAGTTCGGTGGCGTACCGGCCGCTGCGCGCGAGGTCGATCACCGCGGCGAGGCCGAACACGCGGCCAAAATACGCCAGTCCTTCACGCACGCTCACCGAAAGCGACGCCCCCGCAGGCACGTCGATCACGAACGCCTCGTCCGACGCGTTCACGAGCCTGTCGAGCACTTGTTCGGCCAGCTCGATGCGCGAGCGCGCCGTGGCGTCGAGCGCCGGACCGCCGTTCGAGACGGTGGCCAGGCGCGCGGCATCGATGCGCGCCCCGAGCGCGCCCAGCTCGAGGCGGAGACGGTCCACACCGCCCGACGGCGCCAGCACGGCGCGCGCGTGCTCCAGCGCGCCGATAGCCACCGAGCGGAACGCGGTGAGCTGCGGCGCGACGGCCGACAGCGCACTCCGGACGCGATCGTCAGACGGCATAGCGATCGAGCTCCTTTTCGATGAGCGCCAGGCGCTCGTGTGCCGACACCTTTCGCACGCGGCGGATCTCGTCGTAGCACGGGCGATTCTCGTCTCGGAAGAACACGCCGAGGCGAATGGCGCCGGTGTCGTCGGCGAGCTGCCGCGCGGCATTGATGTCATGCGGATCGTGCGCGCGTCGGCCCTTGTAGACGGACTCGAGCTCGGGAACCGTGACGCCGTCGTCGTGCACGAGGAGTTCGACGAGGCTCGGGTCCTTCACGGCGCGCTCGTAGAGGGACACCGTGTACATCGGGCAGCGCTGCAGGATGCGCACGAACGCCAGGCCGCGGTGATGGTACGCGGCACGTAGCGTGGCATAGAGGTGCGCGGGAATCCACTCCGCCGTCTGTGCCACGAACGACACGTTGGTGGTGCCGAGCATCGTCGTGAGCGGATTGAGCTGCGGCAGCCAGCTGCCCGACGGCTGGGTATTCGTCTTGAAGCCCTGCGGCGTGGTCGGCGACGTCTGCTTCTTGGTCAATCCATAGATGCTGTTGTCGAGCAGCATCGCCACCATGTTCGTGTTGTAGCGAATCGCGTGAACCCAGTGCGCGGCACCGATCGAGCAGCAGTCGCCGTCGCCCATCACGACGAACACGGCGAGATCGGGCCGGTGCAGCTTGATTCCGGTCGCCACCGGTAGAGCGCGCCCGTGAATGCCGTGAAAGCCGTACGTCTTGAGGTAGTGCGGAAACCGGCTCGAGCAGCCGATCCCCGATACGAACATCGTCTGCTCCGGCTTGAGCTGTTCGGCCACGAGCAATCGCTCGACGGCGGTGAGGACCGAGTGATCGCCGCAGCCTGGACACCAGCGTGCGACGGGACCTTCGTAGTCGCCCAGCGCATATTCGCGATCGTCGTCCGACCCGATATCGCAGCCGGACAGCGAGCAACCGAAGTCGCTCATGACACTGCCTCCGCTTCGAGTTTCAGCATGTGCTTGATCGCCTCGAGAATCGCTCCAGGACGCAGCGGCTCGCCCGGCACGCGCGTCCAGCAGTCGACATCGACGAGCGTGT
>DATJHY010000123.1:0-3361 GCA_035493635.1 Gemmatimonadaceae bacterium
GCTCGCGCCAGCGCCGTTCAGATCCTGCGCGCTCAGGTTCGTGGCACCAAGGGCGTACACCGCCGCCCCAGCCAGTGCCAGCCCAAAGTTTCTCGAAACGCGTGCGATCACGTTGTGCTCCTGTCATTGGAGAGAAGTGGAACCGTGAACGTCGAGTTTCCGCGTAAAGAGGCGATTGGCCTCGTGTAACGGTTGCGTCACCGACCTGGACTGCCTGTCCGGTTTGGTTCAGGGCAGCCCGCCGTTACATGGCCGTTACATGACGTTACCCGGACGGTTGCAGACGTCCGCGAGAGTTCGATCATTGTCCCGTAGCTTCCTGTCGAGGTCACTCGTGCGTCATTTGTCGCTGGTCGCCGCGTTCGCAGTGGCGTCGTGGAGTTGTGGAACTGATTCCTCGAAAACGAAATCGGCAAACCCCGGCGGCGCCGCTGACAGCGGCGCCAAAGCCGCCGCAGGTGCAGACCTGACGGGCGCTGGCGCAACATTTCCCGCGATCGTCTACGCGAAATGGATCGACACGTACGCGACCAAGACCGGCGTGAAGATCAACTATCAGCCGATCGGATCCGGCGGCGGGATCAAACAGCTGCAGGAGCAGACGGTCGACTTCGGCGCGAGCGACGCGCCGATGACGGACGCCGAGATGGCGGGCGCGAAGGGCGGCCCGGTGATGCACATACCTATGGTGGGCGGCGTCGTCGCGATCGCCTACAACCTTTCCGGTGTGACGCAACCGATCAAGCTCACGCCCGGCCTGCTGGCGGACATCTTCGCCGGCAAGCTTACGAAGTGGAGTGATTCGCGGATCGCCGCGGCGAATCCCGGGCTCAAGTTGCCCGCGACAGACATTCTCGTGGTGCATCGCTCCGAGGGCAGCGGCACGACGTACATCTTCAGCGACTATCTCTCGAGCGTCAGTCCGGCATGGAAGGCGAGTCCGGGCAAGGGCAAAGAGCTGCAGTGGCCGGTCGGACTCGGCGCAAAAGGAAACGACGGCGTCGCCGCACAGGTGAAGTCGACGCCCGGCGCAGTCGGCTACGTCGAGCTGGCGTACGCCAAGCAGAACAATCTGAGCACGGCGCTGCTCCAGAATGCTGACGGCAAGTTCGTCGCGCCGACTGCGGAAGCAGCGACGAACGCCGTGCAGGAAGCGGCCGCGAAGCTGCCCGCGAACACGGACTATCGCATCTCGATCGTGAACTCGCCTGGCGCCACCTCCTATCCAATCAGCTCGCTCACCTGGTTGCTCATCTACAAGAAGCAACCGGACGCCGCCAAGGCGAAGAAGCTGACTGACTTCATTCGGTGGGCACTCCAGGAAGGCGGACCGCAAGCATCGGCGCTCGACTATGCGCCGCTCCCGAAGCCGGTCGTCGACAAACTGGTCGCGCGGCTCGACTCGCTGTCCGGCACCGGGAGCACGCCGTGACGGAGGTTTCGATTGGCGCACGCGTCACGAGCCAACCCACGCCCGTCACGACGGCGCGTATCGAGGGCTCGTCAGTCGGAGATCGAATCTATCGTGGCACCACGACGTTCTTCGCGCTGATCATTCCGATTCTGCTCTGCCTGATCGCGTGGGAAGTCTTCGCGGCAGGATGGCCGGCGCTCAGCAAATTCGGCCTCGCGTTTTTCACCGAGAGTCACTGGGACGCGGTGAAAGGGGTGTTCGGCGCGGCGCCGGCGATCTACGGAACGATCGTCTCGTCGATCATCGCGCTGCTCATCGCGACGCCGCTCGCCGTTGGCGTGGCGATCTTCCTCTCGGAGTTCGCGCCCGCGTGGGTCAGACAGCCGGTCGCGTTCTTCGTCGATCTGCTCGCGGCGATCCCCAGCGTCGTGTACGGCCTGTGGGGCATTCTGGTGCTCGTACCGTTCCTGCGCGACACCGTGATGGCGTTCATTCGCGACGACTTGCATCTCGGCGGCTTGCCGATCTTCGCTGGCCCGGCGTACGGCCCGAGCATGCTCGCGGCCGGCGTCATCCTCGCGATCATGTGCCTGCCGTACATCTCCGCGGTGACGCGCGAGGTGCTGCTCGCCGTGCCGCGCTCGCAGCGAGAAGCAGCGCTGGCGCTGGGCGCGACGCGGTGGGAGATGATCTGGGATGCCGTACTGCCATATGCTCGATCAGGAATAATTGGCGGCATCATCCTCGGCTTGGGCCGCGCGCTTGGCGAGACGATGGCCGTCACCATGGTGATCGGCAACCGCCACGAGATCTCCGCGTCGCTGTTCCAACCCGGCTACACGATGGCGTCGCAGATCGCGAACGAGTTCAGCGAAGCGACGACCGACCTTCACGTGTCGGCCCTGATGGCGGTCGGCGCGGGGCTGTTCATCGTCACTGTCATCGTCAACGTGATCGCTCGCTGGCTCGTCTGGCGGACCGGTCGACTGCAGGGGACTTGAGATGACCGCCAGCGCGATTCCATCCCCCCGGCGCGATCCCGCCGGCCGCTCGTACCGCGACGTGCTCGCGGCGAGCACCGCGCGAACGCTGGGGCGACGGCGCATCATGAATCACATCATGATCGGGTTGACGTACGTGGCCGCGTTGATCGCCACGCTGCCACTCATCCTGATTCTGTGGCACCTGCTCAAGCAGGGCGCGACGTCGGTCAGCTGGGACTTCTTCACCAAGATCCCAAAACCTGCCGGCGATGTCGGCGGCGGCATGGCGAACGGAATCGTCGGCACGGGAATGCTCGTGCTTATCGCATCGCTCGTCGGACTGCCGATCGGTGTCGGCGCAGGCTTGTATCTCGCCGAGCAGCGCGGCGGAAAGTTGGCGATGGTGGTGCGATTCCTGTCCGACGTCCTCAACGGATTGCCATCGATCGTCCTGGGCATCTTTGCGTGGCAGATGCTCGTTCGGCCGTTCAAGCATTTCTCGGCCCTCGCCGGTGGATTGGCGCTCGGGGCGATGATGATTCCGCTCGTCACGCGCGCGACCGAAGAAATGATTCGCCTCGTTCCGGTGTCGATGCGTGAGGCCGCACTCGCGCTCGGCTACACGAAGTGGCGCACATCGCTCAGCGTGGTGCTGCGCACGGCGCTTCCGGGCATCGTCACCGGCGCCTTGGTCGCGGTGGCGCGCATCGCCGGCGAAACGGCGCCGCTGATCTTCACCGCGTTCGGCAACCAGTTCTGGTCGGTCTCGCCGTTCCAGCCGATCGCCGCACTTCCCATGCAGATCTATCTCTATGCAATTTCACCCTACGACGACTGGCACCGCCAAGCGTGGGCCGGCGCACTCGTCCTCCTCGCGCTCGTCCTCGTCATCAGCCTCGCCGCCCGGTTCGCGACGCGATCCCGATTCGGGCTCGGCGGCGATTGAGCGCGAAGTGGAGATCCC
>DATJHY010000124.1:0-3161 GCA_035493635.1 Gemmatimonadaceae bacterium
CACCACGCCGGTAGAGAATATCCATGACCTGCCGCTCGCGGCGGGACAGGGCGCTTGGCGAATCCTTGGACAAGCGAGACTCCGGTATCAGGTGTGTTGATTTTTCAACACCGTACGCGGAAAGTCAAGACCGAGTTTCGGTCGGGCGAAGTGCAGATCCCTCCCTCCGCTCGCTGCGCTCGCATCAGGGCAGGCTGCTGCACTGGGATGACAGCCTCGACCCCGAACCATGGCCGTTAGCTTTGCGACCATGTTTGCGTCCGCGCACCCGCAGAGCTCATCCAGTTCCCCGACCGTCAGCAGATCGGCGCACGATCGGCGACGCCGAGCGGGCATCTCGCTAGGGATCGGCGCGTTCGGCATCGCGTGGTCAGCCATTCTCGTCCGCTGGTCCGCGGTTCCGGGCCTCGTGTCGGCCTTCTACCGGCTCGCGTTCGCGGCGGTGGTGTTCGTGCCTTGGCGTCTCCTCGCACCGAGGCAATCGGCGCGATCAACGCCCGCGGCTGTGCGCGCCGCGATCGTCGCTGGAATTCTCTTCGGCGCCGATCTCGCGTTCTTCAATTCGGCGGTGATGCAGACGAGCGCCGCGAATGCAACGCTGATCGGCGTGAACGCGCCGATCTTCGTGGCGCTCGGCGCGTGGGCGATGCGTGGTGAGCGGCCGACCGCTCGCTTCTGGGCCGGATTCGTGCTCGCGCTCGTGGGCATGGTCGGCATCGTCGGCACGGACGTCGTGGTCCACCCCAAGCTCGGCGTTGGCGACGCGCTCGCTGTCGCGGGCGCGGCGTGCTACGGGGTGTACCTGCTCTACGTGCAGGAAGGGCGTGCGGGCTTGGACACGCTGACCTTCACCGCATGGTCGACCGGTGTCGGTGCGGTAGCTCTGTTGATCGTGTGTCTGGCGACGCGACAACCGCTCGTCGGGCTGAGCGCGCGCTCGTGGGCCGCGCTCGTCGGGTTGGCGTTGGCGTCTCAGGTCATCGGACAGTTGCTCGTCGCGCATGCGCTCGGCAGTCTACCCGCTACGCTCACATCGATCATCCTGTTGTCGCAGGCCCCGGCGACGGCGCTGCTCGCGTGGCCTTTGCTCGGCGAGTCGATTCGCGCCGAGCAATTGATCGGCGGCGCGCTCGTACTCGCCGGTATCGTCGTGGTGACGCTCGCGCGAACGCCCGGAATGCCTGAAGCGATCTCGGAAGAAGTCGGCTAGGCAGGCCGAGCGCGCCCTAGTGCGCCGCGCTCGTGACCCACGCGGTCCACCACAAATCGCGCAGCATTTTCGCGCCGGCAGTCAACCGATCGATCACGAACGCTTTGTTCTCGGGTGCGGTCGTGTTCGCGTCGAACATGTGCGCTTTGTCGATCTTATACAGCTCCTCGACGTGTGCGTTGCTCTCCTTCAGATAGTCGACGATCGCCGAGCGCAGATCGGGGAAAACGCGCGCGACCGTGTCCATGCGCGAGGTGATGTCGGACAGCTTGATGTTCGCGCCGACGTAGATCGACTCGAATCGCGAATGCGTGCGATTGTCGGTGGCGTAGCCGTTCGGGTTCGGACCGGTCCACCCGTTGTACTGCACGCTGGTGTGCAGTGGATTCGAACCGTCGGCGACGTAATGGCCGAGGATGCCGGCGTCGTCGATGATCCGTTGCTCGATGAACGGCTTGATGGAATCAGGCGCCGTACGCCAGTTGCGGAAGTCGACACGCAGCAGCTGTGTCATCTCGAGCATCTTGAACGGCAGAATCCCCATCGTCGAACCTTCCTTTCCCGCCGCGGCGATGGTGTCGAGAAACGCGAATCGATCGGTCGCCTTGAGCGCGCCGGCGAGCCTCGCGGGCGGCACCAGCTCCATGTCGATGAAATGCTCCGGCGCGCCCGCGCGATCGAGCGCGGGATCCAGCTGGCTCTCATTGCGCGAGCGCCACCGATCCGGTTCGGGATTCAGATAGGCGAGCTGTCGTGATGCGGCCCGGAAGAACGCCGGCGCCGACGGCGGCAGCGCGAGCGCCGCGGCCTCACCGGTGATGCGATGGCCAACGTCGCCCCACGCAAACACGGCAGCGGGGACCGCGACGACGCCGGCCGCGGCCAGCACAAGAACCGCCGCCTTGCCGCGGCGCGAGAGGTTGCTGAGCATTATTTGAAAGTCGGTTGTGAACGACAGAGGTGCAGATCCTTCCTTCCGCTCCCTGCGCTCGCATCAGGGCAGGCTGCTTCGCTCGGGATGACACCTCGTACTACTTCATGTGCAGCGCGAACGCGGCGCCTTGCGGATCCAGGCACTGCGCGATCCAGTCGCCGCCGGGTACTTCCATCGGCCCGTTCAGCACCTTCCCGCCCAGCTCCTGGACTTTGGCGGCAGTGGACTTGACGTCTCCGACGCGGATGTACGACAACCAGTTCGCGGCCGGCATGTTCGGGCTGCGATTGAACATACCGCCGTATGTATCGCCGCGCTGGCCGAACATGCGATAGACACCCTGTTCGCCCATGTCGTAGTCGCTGATGTGATCCCAGCGAAAGAGCGCGTGATAAAACTCGCCCGCCGCTTTGTAGTCCGAGGTGGTGAGCTCATGCCAGGCGAATTCACCTTCGCGCAGCGCGCTCGCGAGCCGCGGGGCGTACGCCGGCTCGTAGATGCCGATGATCGCTCCCTGCGGATCAGCGACGACCGCCCATGCGCCGATGTTCGGCACTTCCTTCGGTCCCATCCGCAGCTGACCTCCGAGGCTCACGGCTTGCCGAGCGCACGCATCAACGTCGTAGACGCTCACGTACGGCATCCAGTGTGGCGCGACGCCGCGCTGGATCAGATCACTCGAGAGCTGCGCGATCCCGCCGATTGGAACGCCGTCGTTCGTGAGCAGCGTGTAATCTGGAGAGTGATCCCACGGCTGGGTCTTCCACGGCGTAACCTGCGTGTAAAAAGACTCTGCGGCGGCGGGGTCTGGAACGGCCAACTCATGCCAGACGAAGCGGCCGTGGGCGGCTTGTTTCGGCATTTTGGGGAAGGGGGAAGAGGGAAGCGGGAAGAGGGGGGTCGGGGGATGATGGATCTCTGCGCGACAGCACTCCTTGTGCCCAATTCACAGGATGCTCGTTCTGACATCGCATAACAGCTATCGCCCTGCCTGGGCGATCAGTTCTGCGCTGTACC
>DATJHY010000125.1:0-51627 GCA_035493635.1 Gemmatimonadaceae bacterium
TCGATCGTGAAGAGCGTCGAGGTTCCGGCCAAAGCGGAGTACGTGCATGCGGAAATCCCCGGCGACGGCAGCACGTCGCAGGAGGTAGCGATCAGCGGCCATCTATATGAAGGCGTGATCAAGCAGGGCGCGAACGACGACAACTCCGGGTGCGCGCTGACGCTCGAGATCGGCCGTGCGTACATCAAGCTGATTGCCGAGGGCAAGCTGCCGCGCCCCAAGCGCACCATCAATTTCCAGTGGGTGCCGGAGATCTCGGGGACGAACGCGTACCTCAACGCGCACCCCGACAAAGCCAAGAACATCATCGGCACCCTGAACTTCGACATGGAGGCGCTGCGCGTCGGAGACAGCCGGAGCTACTGGGTGCTGCAGCGCACGCCCGACACCTTCCCGTCGTATCTCAATGACGTCGCGCAGAGCATGATGGAGTACGTCGCCGACATCTCGCGGGAGCGCGTCCGGTTTCGTCGTTCAGGCTATGCGCCGTCGGAGCCGGTCGAGTCGCCGCGAGGCAGCAAGGACGCCTTCTACATCAAGATCGACAAGCACTACGGTTCGAGCGATCACGTCACGTACATGCAGCACGGTATTCCCGCGGTCATGTTCATCACGTGGCCCGACATGTGGTATCACTCGTCCGAGGACACGCCCGACAAGCAGGATCCGACGCAGTACAAGCGCGCCGCCGCCGTCGGTCTTGGCGCGCTGGCCGTGATCTCGACCGGCACCGACGAGATGGCCGCGCGTGTGCTCAACGAGAACCTTGGCCGCGGTCTGGCACGCATGGGCGAGTCGCACACGAAAGGACTGGGTTACATGGCCGACGCCGCGAGCGGCCCGGCACTCGCCGACGCGTACAAGGAAGCGCGTATCGCGATCCAGCATCAGGCCGATGTCGAGAAGGGCGTGATCCGTTCGGCGAGCGTGCTGTGGACGAACCTGGCCGACGGACAGAAGAAGACCGCGGCGTTCGTTCCGCTCATCGACCAACGCGCCGCATCGCTGCTCAACGAGGTGAAGACCGCCTACCAACTGCAAGCCGCGCAACGAAACGTCGCCGCGGCGGAGCCGGTGCAATCGCCCGACGAACGCGTGGCGGCGAATCTCGTGGTCGAGCCGCTCGCCGGCGCCGGTGCCGCGGGCGGCGGCGGCCGTGCCGGTGGTCGCGGTGCGGGCGGTGGAGGTGGTGGCGGCGGCGCAGGCCGTGGCCGTGGGGCGACCGGTCCGAGCCTCCCGGAGGAATACAACGCCGAGTTCGCGATCCTTCTGGGCAAGGGAATGAGCGCACTTCAAATCCGCGATTTCCTCTCCGGCGAATTCACGCCGCTGCCGCTGACGGACGTGATGACGGTCCTTCGCGCACGGGAATCGCAGGGCTCGATCAAGCTGACGCAGAGAGCCGGACGCTGAGCGACGTCGATCAACAGCGAAGGGGCGGATCTGGTCGATCCGCCCCTGGCGCCTCTCCACCCGCAACGAATACCTCGCTCATGCCGCCGCCCTTCGCGACCGCGCGGCGATCGCATTGACGACGTGACGCGCGTCTCGTTCGGCGCCGTGAATCATAGTCGACGACGGCGCATAGAGGAAATGCAGTCCGACGAAATACATCCCGGGGACCGTCGCGACGACGCCGCGATCATGGACAGGCTCGCCGTCGGAGCCGAAGATCGGAATGTCGATCCACGAGAAGCCGGGATGATATCCCGTGCACCACACGACGTTCCCGATCTCGAGGGCTTGCCCATCCTCGAGCGCCGGCAAACCGTCCACGACGCCGACCGTTCGCCCCACGCGCATCACGCCGGCGTCGACGAGGTCGCGCGGCTTCACTCGGACCAGCGGACCGCCTTTCGAGTGCGTTTTGACGCGCATCTTGCGTCCCATCGGCGTCGCGAGACTGAGCACGCGGTGAAGCACGAAGCGCAGCACGAGCGGCTCGAGCACGTAGTGCGCCACTGACGACTCGATGCGGAACGGCACGTAGCCGGGGTGCGTGCCCGAGAGGAGCGTTCGATGCCCCGCACGGACGGCCTCGAGTGCGATGTCCGCGCCGGACGTGGCCGCGCCGACCACGAGCACGCCGCCAGCCTGGAACTGACCCGGATTCCGGTATTCAGCGGAATGCAGCTGAGCGATCGTGGGGCGGAGCTCCGATGCGAATTCCGGGATGCGAGGCTTTTGAAAGTTGGCCATCGCCACCACCACCTGCCGCGCTTCGATCGTGCGATCGCCCGTCACGATCACAAACCGATCGCCCTCTCTCGACAGCCGGTCGACGTGGACGCCGGTGCGAACCGGAAGGTCGAATTTTCTCGCGTAGGTTTCGAGGTATTCGGCCATGTCGTCCTTGGTCGGAAACGCGCGCGCCGGCGCCGGGAACGGCATCCCCGCCAAGCCGTCGTAGCGCGCCGGCGTGAACAGGCGAAGCGAGTCCCACCGCCTGCGCCAGCTGTCGCCGATGCGTTCGTTCGCCTCCAGAATGGCGAACGAAAGTCCACGGCGGGCGAGATGGTAGCCAACGGAAAGGCCGGATTGTCCGGCGCCTATGACCACGGTATCGATGCGCTCGCGTTCTGCCATTGCTCTCCACCCTCTCAGTAGACCCGTGCACACTACAGCTCGTGGAGAGCATCATACGGGGCGCGCGAGCTGTCCGCTTCGGCCGAATTGTCCATCTTTCGCCGGCCGCGCGAGTGGGTAGTTCTATGTAGACGGCGCGATGAGGTTGTGCTTGAACGCGTATGCCGTCGCCGCCGCGCGCGTCGACAGGCCGAGCTTGAGAAAGAGATTGCTGACGTGTCGGGCGACGGTTTTTTCGCTGATCCCGAGCGACGCGGCAATCGCGCGATTCGTCATTCCCGTCGCGATCAGCCGGAGCACCTGAACTTCGCGATCCGTGAGGTCGCTGGCGGTCCTGCTCGACCGTGCGGACATCAGCGATTCCACCCGCCTGAGGTCGGGCGCTGCTCCAAGGCGTCTGAAGGCCTCGCGCGCGGCAATCAGCTCCATGCTCGCGGTATCCGTATCGTTCAACTCATGGAGCGCCGCTGCCATGGAGACGCGGACGCGCGCGGCTTCGTATGGTGCCTCGAGCTCACGCCACACCGCGCACGCATCGCGGAGTGCCGAAAGCGCGGCCGCCGGCTGCCCTTCGGCGAGCAGCACAGCGCCCGTTGCATGTGCGGACGTGGCGCACAGGAGTGGCGCCCCGACGGCGCCCGCGCTGCGCGAAAGCTCGTCAGCGGCGGCCCGTGCGGCCGCCACGTCGCCAACCGCGAGCATGATCTCGGCGCCGGCGGCGAGGACCTGGCTGCGGCGCGGCTCGCGGCGAGCCTGTTCCATCGCACCGCGAATCGCCGCCGCCGCTGTCTCGCCGCGGCCCTGCGCGAGGCGCAATAACGCCATGCCCGGCTGCGGATCACGTCCCAATTCGTGCGCCCGCTGGTAGCACGCCTCGGCCTCGGCAAATTCGCCGCGCAACCGGCGCAATTCGGCGAGCCGATAAAAGCCGCCACCGGCGGCCGGTTCGCCGGACCGCTCGCCGAACCATTCGCAGGCCCGCGTGATCTCGGCGAGGGCATCAGGCCAGTCGCCGCGAAGCTGCGCGATCTCGACGTGATGGATCGCGCACTCGCCGCGTCCCGGCACGAGATCGGGTTGCGTCGCGCACCACTCGCTCAGCGCTTCCGTCCACTCGCGCGCGCGCCGAATGTCGAACATCTCCTTGCACGCGTCGATCACGCTGCAGTACAGGTCTCCGACGATGACCGGCGACACATCGCCGCCGGTTACGGCGATCATGACCTCGTCCAGCAACGCGAGGCCCTCCGCGACACGGCCCACTTTGATGAGCCCACGGCCTTGACCGTGGCGCGCCATCGCCAGCAGGTCGCGATCACCAGCGCGTTTGGCGATGGCCACCGCGCGCTCGAACGCCTCCAACGCGGGTGCCGGGTCGCCGTTCATGAGCCTACCGATCGCGGGCGGCACGAGCAGATAGCCGTGAACGACGGAATCGGCGAGCTGTGCGTCCTCGAGCATCCGGTGGGCGCGCGCCAGCCAGCCGCTGCCGCGCGCCTGCTCGCCGTTCACGACCAGCCTGAATCCCACCCAGAACGCGCAGCGGGCGGCGGCTTCCGCGTCCCCGGCCTCGCCGTATGCGTGGTGTGCCCGCGTCAGCGCCTCGGTGCTGGCATCGTCGCGGCCGATGAGATACGCGGCCGCACCAAGACGCTCGAGCCCCGCGGCGTCGAGCGGCTGCTCGCGATCTGCCGTCACGAGCCGCATAAATTCCTCGGTCCAGGCCTGCCGCTCCCGGGTGTCTTGGCCCCCGTCGCGACTGCCGCCCGGCTGACGCATCACACCCTTCACTGTCACCACACCTTGAGGTCGCCCGTTGGTCACGGACTATCTTACTCCCATGCGCGCCTCCAGTGAACCCGCTGATGCGGCGACGACCAGCGGTGTGGTCGTCGCCGTGAGCCGGAGCGTGGGGCACACCTTCAGCAAGCAGAATCAGCCGCGCATCACGCTCGTGGCCGGTCTGGGTGTCGCCGATGACGCGCATCTCGGGACGACCGTCAAGCATCGTTCGCGTGTCGCTCGCGACCCGACCCAGCCCAATCTGCGCCAGGTTCACCTCATCCATGCCGAGTTGCACGACGAGCTCGCGGCGGCTGGCTTCACCGTGCGGGCAGGAGACATGGGCGAGAACGTCACCACGCGCGGAATCGCGCTGCTCGATCTTCCCACGGGAACGCGGCTGCGAATCGGTCCGGACGCGGTCGTCGAGCTCACCGGATTGCGTAACCCCTGCGCCCAGCTCGACGGCTTCCAGCCCGGCTTGCTGCGCGCCGTCCTCGATCGGCGGCCCGACGGCTCGGTCGTTCGGAAGTCCGGTGTGATGAGCATCGTGCTCTCCGGCGGCAACGTGGAGCTGGGCGATCCGATCGAAGTCGAGTTGCCGTCGCCTCCCTTGCAGCGGCTCGGTGTCGTATGAGCGCGCCGTGTCCCATCTTCGGCTTCCGGATCGAGCTCGCCCTCACCTTTGGATTGAGCCCGCAGTCGATCGGAGGGTTGTGGCGCGATTTCCGGCGCGACGTCGTCGTCGCGCGCGGCCTCGTCTGCGAGCGTGAGGTGCGGGGCGAGCACTGGTCGATGATCATCCGCAGCGAGGCGAGCCAGGCAACCGATGGCGATCGCGAAGCCGCGACACAGTGGGGCGCGGGGCGCCGGGAAATTGCTTCGCTCGACGTAGGGCCGCTCGTCGATCTCGCCGAAGTCGGCTGAGAGCCACGACTCGAACAGGTCGCCTGATCGGGTTCGGGTGGTCGAATCGCGGATCGGCGCGGATGTCGCGGACTGCGAGCGGTCAGTCGGTCCTTTTGTGCTCAGAGAGTGACAGCACATTGCCGTCGGGATCCTTGAACCACGCGACGCGGTCCGTCTCGCTCGCCTTCCAGACCCCCAACTCATCTTGCGGCATGAAGGGCAGGTTGTACTGCTCGAAGCGCACTCCGCGTTTGATGAGCTCGCGAATGGCCACGTAAATGTCGTCGACCTGCCAGCCGAGTACTGTCCCAATGGCGGGTGTGAACGACCGGGCCTTGACGACGCGGAGCATCGTGCCGTTGGCGTCGAACACGAGCGCGAAATCGTCCTCGTGCGTCAGAGCGAACCCGAGGGTGTTACCGTAGAACGCGCGCGCCCGATCCGGACTGCTGGTCGTGACGAACCCGACCATCCTCGAAAGCGCCGGCATGGACACCTCGGTGTGATTGAGTGCTTACCCAGCGGGCCGATCGCGTCGCATCTTCCGTCGGCCTCTCGGTGCGGTTCAGTTTTTCGAAGGCCTCGTTAAGAGAACAACTTCATCCCGATCGGGGAAGGGAGCCGACCTCGTCATGAATCGCTCATTGCTCGGCGCCAGCATGCTCGTGCTGCTCGGATCCACGTCCTTTGCGCAGGCACCCGCGTCGTCCGAGGCTGGCGCGGCAGCTGCCGCGGAGCCGCTCGTCGAGTTCGAGATGATGACGTGGCCGGAGGTCAAGCAGGCGCTCGCCGCCGGCAAGACGACGGCGCTCTTCTACACTGGCGGCACGGAGCAGCGTGGGCCACAGAACGTGAACGGCGGCCATACGTTGATGGCCAAAGCCACGGTCAAGGCGATCGCCCTGCGACTCGGCAACGCGATCGCGATGCCGGTGCTCCCGTACACGCCCAACCGCGCGAGCGCCGAACTGCCGGGTACCATCGGACTGACGAACGAGCTTCTCGCGGCCGTGCTCGAGCGCGTCGCGGACGAAGCGATCACCACCGGGTTCAAGAACGTGATCCTGATGGGAGATCACGGCGGCGGGCAGCCCAATGTCTATCGCGAGGTCGCCAAGAAGCTCGACGACAAGTATGCGCCCCAGGGCGTCCACGTCTACTTCTGCGACGAGGTGTATGCCAAGGCGCAGGGCGATTTCGACAAGTGGCTCGTGGACCACGGGTATCCCACCAGCTCGCACGCCGGGATTCCGGATACGTCGGAGATGCTCTATCTGGGCGGCGACGCGTGGGTGCGGCGCGACTTGATCAAGACCGCGCTCGGCGATCCGCCGCGGGTGCCGGGCCAGCAGATCGATCCGAACGCGCCGCGCGTGAACAACGGCATTACCGGTGACGCCCGACGATCGACCGCCGAGCTCGGAAAGATGGCGTTCGACATCAAGGTGGACTACGCCGTGCGGCAGATTCAGGAATTTCTAAAGGCCAAATGACTCTTCCCGTTTCAATCCCCGCGACGCGACATAGTTCGTCGGTCGTGGCGCACGTCGCCGAGATCGACACGCCGATCGGCGAGATGATCGCGGCGGCCACGGAGACGCATCTACTGCTGTTCGAGTTCGCGCGCCGCCGCACGCTCGAGCATGCGGCTCGGGCCACGGGGGCGCAATTCGAGCCCGGCGACTCGCCGATCCTCGACCAGCTGCGCACCGAGCTCGCCGAGTATTTCGCGGGCCGCCGCCGCTCGTTCGACGTCCCGCTGCGGACGCCGGGGACCGACTTCCAGATGCGAGTCTGGGAGGAGCTCCGGCGGATTCCGTACGGCACCACGACGAGCTACGGACGATTGGCGATCGCTGTCGGGAATGCGTCGGCGGTGCGCGCCGTGGCCCGCGCGAACGGCGACAATCGCATTGCGATCGTCATTCCGTGTCACCGCGTGATTGGTTCGGACGGTTCACTGACCGGCTACGGTGGCGGCCTGTGGCGGAAGAAGAAGCTGCTCGATCTCGAGGCCGGGGTCGACTCGCCCCGACTGCCCGGCCTTTGATCCACGGTGCAGCGCAAATAATGAGGCCGGCGAAGAATCGCCGGCCTTTTACAGTTCGCTAAATCGCGCGACGGGGAACGCGTGCCGCTGGCTAATGCTTGCGCGAGCGCCACCATGCCAAGCCGCCCAACACACCCACCCCCGTGGCCACGAGGCCGATGGTCGCTGGCTCCGGTACCGTCGCCACGGGAGCCCCCGCGTACGCCGGGACGGCGGCGATGACCAGTAAGGCCAATGCTCGTGCAGCGTGCTTCATACGACACCCCCTCCAGAAGGAATCGACGAATACACCTCGTACACCACTGGCGACAATGCACCCGCCGTCCACGCGAGTCAAGGTGAGCCGATGAGCGGATTCCGATCGAAGAACCCGACCGGGACGAGCGAAAAGCCGGCCTCGTGCACAGGCATCACGGGCCAATCCTCCGGCCGCGGATTGTGCGTCACGCCGAGGGTATACCAGAGCACGACGTCACCACCGGTCAGCGAGCGATTTGCCTCGGTCCATTTGACGAGTCCGTCGCCGCCCGCCGCCTGGTTGGGGTAATCCCCTGCCGCGAAGCGTTCCGAGTCCGCGTAGGCCGTTACCCAAAGCTGCGCGTCGAGAAAGCCGGCGCGGCGGCGGAGCGGACTGTTCGCCGCGGCGAACGGCTGGGCGTTGGTCCCCGGAACCAGGGCGTAGCCTGTGGACTCGCCGAGCGCATTGTGCGCGGCCGCATTCACGACGATCCACCGGCGGCTGGCGCGGGCGTCGAGCGAGCGCCTGGCTTCCGCTTCGCGCGCGAGGACGTGTCGCCGCATCGCGAATCCCCCGCCGTGCGGGTTACCCGGCCCGGTGGACAGGGCCTGCGTCTCGATTTCGTCGACCTGGTTGGGCGCGGCGCCGTCGACGTCGAAGTCGAGCCGATAGTTGAAAAAATGCTGATGATCGACGGCGGCGACCTCGGGCGCCACGGCGTGGGCGCTCGAGTCGGCGTGGCTTGCACCGACCGCTTTCGCCGCCATCACGCCGGTGAGCAGTACGCGATGCGCGATCGTCCCATCTTCGTGGAACACCCACTCGAAACCGTAGTCGTAGTTGCCCATGTGACTCACGCCGAACACGACGAGCTCACGAGCGCGCCGGCTTGCATCCGCATGCTTCCACGCCAGTCCACCGTCGCGCTCGTAGATCGCGATCGCGCGCGGAATGCGCCGTGGATTCCCGTCGGGCGCCGCGACGACGGCGTCGATGAAGGTCGAATTGCCCGGGCAGTCGACGCCCGGACGAAGCGATGCCGCGCCCATTCCCAGTCCGAGCTCTCCGGCGTCGAACGTGTTGCGAAAGTACCAACCGGCGCCTGGATCGCCGTAGGGCACGACCATCTCGGAGAGCGACGCGCGATAGAGAACGCTCCGCACGCGCGTTCCGTCGTCGAAGCCCACCGCGTGCAGGACGATGCCCTCGCGCGGTCGCGACGCCACGTGAAAACGCCACCGCCGCCAGGCGACTCGGTAGCCGGAGACGTCCGGCCCGGCGCCTTGCCAGAGTGCCGATGACCAGGGCAGCGATCGTGATTCCGGCGTCGTTGGCGGGGCCAGCCTTCGCCACGCGTCGGTCTCACTCGCGCGCGTCGGGACGGGAGCGGCGGCGCTGTCGTCGACGCGGAGCACGCGCCGCCCGCTCAGGTCCACCAGGGCAACCAGACCTTCGACCGGTCGAGCCATCTCGTTCTTGGTCGACGGTCGCATGTACGTGAGGCCGCGCACGAGCCGCCCTCGCGACGGTGTCTCCTCGCCGAACTGGCCTGCGCTCCACGCCAACACCGCCACTTCGCTCGGCGAGATGCCCCGGCGCGCGAGTGCCGCGCGCCACGTGGAATCGCCGCGTACGATCGCGTCCGCGATGCCGGCATCGACTCCGTCGAGCGCGGGCTCGACGCCGGGCACCTCGCGCGCGCTCCGGATCGAATCGCGCGCGAGATCGACGATCACTTCGCGCGTCAGATTGCGAGACGGATCGTACAACACGGCGAAGGCGTCCCGCGATGCGGCGCGTGCGGCGACCACGTCCGCCTTTGGCGGCTCGCGAACATCGAGCAGCATCACGCGCGTCGATCCGCTCAGGAGCCCGTTCCGCAGCAGCGCCTGACGCGCCGCGCGCATCTCGCGCGCATCGAGCGGATCGAGCGGATCGCGAGGCGCGTGCGTCGATCGGCCGCATGCCACGACGGCGAACAGCGCAATGAGCGCCGGGCGCAAGCGTCGTTCGGGCGCCGTGCGTCGTGAGTCGACCATTCCGAATGTGGCGGCGGTGGAGAGAGAGCGGCGTGAGAATAGCGGCGGCGCAGCGCGGAGTCGAGTGCGCGGCGCGGACTCGACTCCGCGCTGCGCTCGCGCTTCACACGGGGTATACTGAGCGGCGATGACTGAATCGACCACCCCAATCCCACCGTCGCGCGCGGCGCCCATCGATGACGCGGGAGCGCGGGCCGCGCGCACCGCGCGCACACTCGAGTGGGTCGGGCCGTTCGCCGTCTTCGCGCTGTGGCTGCTCGCGGACAAGTACATCCCGATCGCCAACCCATGGCGCGAATTGGTCCGCGACGCGGTGCTCGCCGCCGCGATCATCGTCTTCTCGCGCCGCCTGCTTCCGACCACCGCGCCGCACTGGATCGGCAGCGTTGCCCTCGGTATTGCGGTGTGCGCAATGTGGATCGCGCCCGACGCATTGATTCCTGGCTGGCGAGCACACTGGCTCTTTCAGAACGCCGTGACCGGTCGCGTGACGACGTCCATTCCTGCCGGTGAGCTCACACCGCTCATGCTGGCTTTACGCGCGTCGCGGGCCGCGCTCCTCGTGCCCGTGATCGAGGAGCTCTTTTGGCGCGGCTGGCTTCCGCGCTGGCTCCAGAGTGCGCGCTTCGAGCGCATTCCCCTTGGCCAGTACACACGGCTCGCTTTCTGGGCGACCGCAGTTCTCTTCGCCGCCGAGCATGGGCCGTACTGGGAGGTCGGTCTCGCCTGCGGCATCATCTACAACTGGTGGATGCGGCGCACGCGGTCGCTTGGCGACCTGATGTTGACGCACGGCGTCACGAATCTCGCGCTCTCGGCCTATGTGATCGCCTCGGGGCGCTGGGGCTACTGGATGTAGCTTCGTCAATTCACATACGATTATCCGATTTCCTGACGAGGATCGGGGAAAGCCTCACAGACGACTCAGCAACGCCCGCTAGCTTCGGTCGAAACATCCCGGCTTCTGGAGGCCTCGTCCATGCTCACCCTTCCGCGCATAGTCAGCACGCGTGGTGTCGCGATTCTCGTTACGGCGTTGGCCGCCAGCCTCGCGTCGTCAGGTGCAGCCGGCTTGCAGGCACAGGGCCCGCGCGTGGTGCCGGTGCACGCGGTGGATTACAGTTTCCGATCGCCGCCGTCGATTCGGGCGGGAACGATCACCTTCCGCTTCACGAACGACGGAAAGGAAATCCACCACCTCTGGATTGTCCGGCTGAATCAGGGCAAGACGCCAGCCGACTTCATGAAGGAGATGAATGCCTGGGGCTCGGCGCTCAAGATGCCCGAGTGGGCCGTGGACGTGGGAGGCCCGAACAACGTTGGGTCCGGCGAGACCGCCGAAGGCACGATGACGCTCGAGCCGGGCATCTACATGCTCGTGTGCTGGGTACAATCGCCAGACGGCCGACCGCACGTGATGAAGGGAATGGTCAAGCCGCTCGAGGTCATGGCGAAGGGAGCGACCGCGCCTGCCGAACCGACGCCAGACGTCACGATGACGCTCGACGACTACAGCTTCGATGTGTCGAGCCCGATCAAGGCCGGTCGTCGCACCATCCGCTTCGAGAATCGGGCGTCGCAGTCGCACGAAGCGGTGATCGCCAAGCTGCTGCCGGACAAGACGCTCATGCAGGCCGTCGTCTGGATGAACTCCGGTCAGGCCGGGCCGTCGCCCGTGCAAATGCTGGGCGGCGCGTCGGGCATCGCGAAAGGCCGGCACATGTTCATCACGGCGAATTTCACGCCTGGCACGTACGTGCTGCTTTGCTTCATCCCCGACGCGAAAACCGGGAAGCCGCACTCGTCATTGGGTATGGCCAAGGAGATCACCATCGAGCCGTAAGCCGGTACTGGCCGAACCCGGCAGCCGACGCGCAAATTCCGGCGACCCGCCTTCAAGGACCGCCACAATGTTGCACCGTCTGCCGGCGTTCGCCGGGGCGCTCGTCGTCGCCGCGTCCAGCGTTCACGCACAACGCCCAACCGCACCCGCGCGCGTGGCCCAGGCCGGCACGCCCACGCCGCGTCCCGTCGATACCACCAGTTCTGCTTCCGTCCTCAGGCACCTGCGCTGGCGCTCCGTTGGCCCCGCGAACAACGCCGGCCGCGTCTCCGTCGTCGCCGGTGTGCCCGGCAACCGTGACGTCTACTACGTCGCCGGCGCCAACGGCGGGATCATCAAGACGATCAACGGCGGCATCACCTTCAAACCGATCTTCGACAAGCAGCCCGTCGGCTCCATCGGAGCGATCGCTGTCGCGCCGAGCGATCCCAACATCATCTACGTGGGCACCGGTGAGGAGAACCCGCGCAACAACGCGTCGATCGGCAACGGGATGTACAAGTCGTTCGATGCCGGCGAGCACTGGACGCACATCGGCCTCGATCAGAGCGAGCGCATCGCGCGGATCGTGATCGATGCCAGGAATCCGGACGTGGTGTACGCTTGCGGCCTCGGACGCGAGTGGGGCCCGAACGAGGAGCGCGGCGTCTTCAAGACGACCGACGGCGGCAAGAACTGGAAACGGATTCTTTTCGTCGATCCGCAGACGGCATGCTCCGATATCGCCGCCGATCCCGGCAACTCCAACATCCTCTACGCGGGGATGTACACGTATCGACGGTGGGCCTGGCACCTCGAGTCGGGCGGCGGCAACACGGCCGTGTATCGCTCGACCGATGGCGGCGCCAACTGGGAGCGGCTCTCGGGCAAGGATCGCGAGCGTGGGTTGCCGAAGGGCGACATGGATCGCATCGGCATCGCGGTGGCTGCCAGCGATCCGGACGTCGTGTACGTCATCAGCGAGACGAAGAATGAAGGCGAGCTGTGGCGATCCGACGACGGCGGCGACCATTGGCGCGTCGTGAACCGCGACCCCAACATCAACTTCCGGCCGTTCTACTACGCCGACGTTCGCGTCGATCCGCAGAATCCGAATCGCGTTTTCACGTTGTCAGGGTCGTTGTACTTGTCCGAGGACGGCGGCGCGAGCTTCCGCACGATCGCCCGCGACGTCCACGGCGACCACCAGGCGCTGTGGATCGACCCCACGAACCCCAAGTACATCCTGAGTGGCTCGGACGGCGGCTGGCAGGTGAGCTACGACGGCGGCCGGAACTTCGAGGTGGTGAACAGCTTCCCGTTCACCCAGTTCTATCACATCAACTTCGACATGCAGAAGCCGTACATGACGTGCGGCGGCCTGCAGGACAACGGAAACTGGTGCGGACCGAGCCAGACACTTTCCGGGCAGGGGAACCGTAAGACTGATTGGTTCACGGTTTCCGGCGGCGACGGCTTCTTCACCGTACCCGTAATGGACAAGCCCTGGCTGGTCTATTCCGACGCACAAGGCGGGATGATCAACATCACCGACACGCGGACGGGGACTCAGAAGCAGATCTACCCGTATCCCAATCGCGTCGGCTCAGTGGGCGACGCGATGATCTCGCACAAGTACCGGTTCAACTGGAACTCGCCCATCGCGCTGTCTCCGATGAACCCGCAGGTCGTCTACTTCGGCGGCAACGTGCTGTTCAAGTCGACGGACTACGGGCATTCGTGGACCCCGATCTCGCCTGATCTCTCGACCAACGATCCCAAGAAGCAGGAGAGCTCGGGTGGTCCGATCGTCGTCGACAACACGGCGGCCGAGTTCCATTGCACGATCATCAGCATCGCGCCGTCGCCGCTCGACTCGAACGTGATCTGGGTGGGCACCGACGACGGCAATGTCCAGGTGACGCGCGACGGCGGCAAGACGTGGAGCAACGTGTTTGTCAACGTGCCCGGCCTCAAGCCGAACGCCTGGATCCCGACGGTCGATGCATCGCACTCCGATGCCGGCACCGCGTACGTGGCCGCGGACCATCACCAGGACGACGACTACACGCCGTACGCGTACATGACCACCGATTACGGCAAGACGTGGAAGCGCATCACCGGCGATCTGCCGGCGTCGGCGGCGTGGGTGCACGTTGTGCGCGAGGATCCGCGCAATCGCAACCTGCTTTACCTGGGGAGCGAGATGGGCGTGTGGGCGTCGTGGGATCGGGGCGCGCACTGGGTGTCGCTCAAGGGCGATCTGCCAGTCGTGCCGGTGCGTGACATCCAGGTGCATCCGCGCGACAACGACCTCCTGCTCGCCACCCATGGCCGCGGCCTCTACATCATGGACGACGTCGCTGCCCTGCAGAACCTGAGCACCGCGCAGACGACCGACGCGACGTTGTTCGACATCCGCCCGGCGGTTCGCTGGTCGATGTGGAATCGCGACGGCAATCTTGGCCAGAAGAAGTGGACAGGCGAGAATCCGCCGCGCGGAGCGCTCGTCACGTACTATCTGCGCGAGCAGCCGGCGGCCGAAGTGAACGTCACCATCTCCGACAAGGACGGGCGCGTCGTGCGCCGACTGCGTCGTGTGTCGGACGACGCGGGAATCAATCGCGTCGTGTGGGATTTGCGCTACGATACGCCGCCGGGTCTGGCGGGCGGCGGTCGTGGTGGGCGCGGTGGCGGCGCCGGAGGAGGGGGAGGGGGAGGGGCAGGTGCGCAGGCTGCCGATACGTCACTCGCCGCGATTCGCGCGCGGCGTGTCGCGGCTGAATCCGAGGACGAGGCGCCACAGCAGGAGGAAGGCTTCGGCGGTCGTGGCGGCGGGGCGGGGCTCGAGGCGCTGCCCGGCACGTACACCGTCGCGCTGTCCGTGAACGGGAAGCAGCTCACCAAGCCGGTGCAGGTGGAGCTCGATCCGAGATCAGACATGACGCCGGCGCAGCTCACGGCGCAGTTCCAGGCCGCGACGGAGCTCAACGACCTCGCGGTGCGAGTCAACCGTGTCGTGACGAACACTGATGATCTGATCCAGCAGCTCACGTCGCTCCAGGACCAGCTCCGTCGCGCGGGTCGCGGCGGCGCCGGCGTGGTGCAACAGTCGCAGTCAGTGCTCGCCGACGTCGGCGCGGCGCTCGGCGACTTGCGACACTTCCGCGACTCCGTGCTCGCGCGTCCGCTGGCCGGACTCGGCTACCGCCAGTATCCGCGTCTCCGCGAGGAAGTCCAGTCGGTGTCGGGCATGGTGAGCCGGCCGATGATGCCACCCACGGCCGGCGAGCTGCTTCGGAGCGGAGAGCTCAAGACCGAAGCCGATCAGGCGCAAGCGCGACTCGATTCGATCATTCAGAATAGAATAGTTAAAATCAACCAAACGCTGTCCGGCACGCCGCACGTGATCACGACGACGGCGCCGCAACGCATCGTTCCCTAACCCGCACGGAGGCCGTATGTCGACGCACATCAAGATTCTCGGCTGGCTGCACATCATTTTCGGCGCGTTCGGCCTACTCGGTGCGCTGGGGATCTTCGCAAGCTCACTCCTCGGAGGAATGTTCTCGGGAAGCCTGATGGGCATGTTCGGCTCGCTGCTGGGCGGGACTCTCGTTGCGCTCCTCGCGTTTTTGTCGGGAATCACCGGTCTCGCCGCGGGCTGGGGTCTGCTGCAGCGTCGGTCATGGGCTCGCACGCTCACCATCATCCTCTCGATCTTTTCGCTGTTCCGCCCATGGATGGGCACCATCATCGGCGTATACGGGCTCTGGGTCCTTCTGAGCAGCGAAGGCGCCGCACAGTTCCATGCACAATCGGAGTTCTGAGAAGGCTGATGCATCCCCGTCTCAGCGAATTGTTGACGTACGTCGGCCGTGAAACCAGCGCGTTGCGCGAGGTCTATGAATCGGTCCCGCCGGACGACCGGAACGTCCGCCCGGACCCGACGCGCTGGTCGCCCGCCGAGATCGTGCACCATCTCGCGATCGTCGATCAGCGCATCGTGCAGCTTCTCGGCCGGCTGATCGAGCAGGCTCGCGCGTTGCCGCCGGAGACCGAGACGGCGCCGCTGCTACCCAGTCCCGTCGTGTCCCGAGTCCTCGATCGCAGCCGCCGATTCAGGACTTCACAGGCCAGCGAGCCATTGCAGACCGATCGCGAGCGAGTATGGGACGAGTTGTTGGCGACGCGCCGCGCGCTGGCCGACGTCGTCGCCACCGGCGACGGCCTGGCGCTCGGCAGCGTTTCGGCGCCGCATCCCGCGCTCGGCACGTTCAACGGGTACGACTGGATCACATTCGTCGGCGCCCACGCGGCGCGGCACGCCGACCAGATTCTCGAGATGCGGCGGGCGCACTGATGCGGCGCAGAGTATTGCTGCCCGTACCAAAACGGCAAAAAGGGTCAGAGTCGATTTAGAGAACCGCAATTGGGGTCAGACTCCATCTAGCGAATGCTAAATGGAGTCTGACCCCAATTAGCTAGCGTGGCTAATTCGACTCTGACCCTTTTTAATCTTTTTACCGCCGGCCGCCTACTCCGTCCGCAGCGCCACCATCGGATCGACGCGAGACGCCCGGCGCGCCGGGACCCAGCTCGCCGCCATTGCCGTTCCCACGAGCAGCAGTGTCACCGCAACGAACACCAGCGGATCCCGTGGCGATTCCTCGAACAGCAGCGGCTTGAGCCAGCGCGCCGCGACCCACGCCGCGCCAATCCCGAGTGCGACACCGATCGTCGCCAGGCGTAGCCCCTCGAAGACGACGAGCCGAACGAGGTCGCCCGATTGCGCGCCGACCGCGACGCGTACGCCGAGTTCGTGCGTTCGCTGCGCGACGCTGTACGCGATCACGCTGTACAGCCCGATCGCCGCGAGCGCCAGCGCGAGCACCCCGAACGCCACGAACATCGTCGCGCCGAGATGCCACGATCGTGTTTGGCCGCCGATGATCTCGCTCAACGGCGTCGTCGTCACGTACGACGCGCCCGGCATTTCGTGCTGCAGCCGCCGCCGAACCGCGTCGATGTACTGCTCGGAGTTGCCGCGGACCCGGACGAACAGGCCCCCATTCTGCGGATTGAACTGCGGCGACGACAGGTAGTAGTAGTACGAACCTGTATCCGCGGCGAGGCTCTGCTGCTTGATGTCCTCGGCGACGCCGACCACGTACGTGCATGGCACTGTATCCGCGGTGACTCGAATGCACTGGCCGATCGGATCCTTGCCGGGCCACAGGACCTTGGCCATTCCCTCGCTGACGACCATCGCCCGTGGCGCATTCGGCGTATCCTGCTCGGTGAACCCGCGGCCGCGGAGAATTCGCGTGCCCAGGGTCGCGAAGTAGTCCGGAGAAACCGCATTCAGATTGAACTGTCCGAGCTTTCCGACAGTATCGATGCCTTGCACGTAAAGTCCCACGCTCCACTGGCTCCAGAACGGAACGGCGACCTGCCGGCTCACATGCTCCACGCCGGGCATCGTCTTGGCGGTCTGCTCCAGTCGCTGCAACAGTCCGATCGTCGCGGCGCTGTCGAGCTTTTCGCCGCGCATGTTCAGGTTGACGAGCAGCACCGGGTCGACGTCGTAGCCGAGTCGGACGTCGTTCACGTTCCGCAGACTGCGCACGAAGAGGCCTGCGCCGACGAGCAGCACCACCGATAGCGCGCCTTGAAACACGAGAAGCGCAACGCGCGCCTTGGACCGGTGAACTGTGCCCTCGCGCGCGCCAGCCTTGAGATCCGCGGTGAGGTCGGCTCGGCCGGCCTGGAGGATGGGCGCGAGCCCGGTGATCAGTCCTACCGCGATCGCCGCCGCGAGCGCGAACAGGATCGTGCGCGGATCGTGGAATCCCGCGGGCGCCTGGCTCTTATCGAGGACCACCGCGCGCAGCACGGCACCGCCCCAATTCGCGATCAGCAGCCCAAGCGCACCGCCGGCGATGGCGAGGATCAGACTTTCGGTGAGCAGCTGCGACAGGAGGCGACCGCGACTCACACCCAGCGCCAGCCGGAGCGCGATCTCACGACGCCGTCGCAATGCTCTCGCCAGGAGCAGGTTCGCGACGTTCGCGCAGGCGATGAGGAGCACGATCAGCGCGACTCCGCCGACCCACGTCGCTACCTTGGCGACGCTCGACTCATTCGGGCCGCGCTCGGCGAGGATCGATCCGGCGAGCCCGTGCGGCCGCGCGAGGGCGAGCGGCGGTACGCGCGTTTGTTCGATCATCTGAGACTGGTAGCTCTTGACCATCGCCTGCGTCAGGTCGGCGTTTGCCACCGCGAGCGACACGCCCGGCTTGCGGCGAGCGATCACCGACATCCATCCCCAGCTATAGGTCTTGTCCCAGGTCGTCTTCAGGTTGCGCAAGAACCCGGAGCGAGCCGTGACGGCCCCGTAGTTGGTGATCGGGATGTACGCCGCCGGCGGCTGGTCCGCCCACAAGCCGACGAATCCTCGCGGCGCCACGCCGATGATCGTGTAGACCACGGGACCGATCTGGATCTTTTTGCCCAGCACGTCGCGCTGGCCGCCGAAGTTCGTCTGCCACATCGAGTGGCTCAGCACCGCCACTGGCGACCCGTCAGGCGTCGAGTCCTCGGCCGCCGTGAAGTACCGTCCGAGTTCCGGCGGCGCGTCGAAGAAACCGAAGAAGCTCGCGCTCACCGTGCCGATGCGCATCTCGCGCGCCGCGTCTCCCGCGCCTACGGCGAGATCACGCGCGCTGTAACCCGCGATGCTGGAGAACGACCTGGTCCAGCGCTGCAGATCCTTGTAGAACGCGTACTGGCCGCCGCCACTGGCGCGCTCCTTTCCGCGGAATGTCTGGAATTTGTACACGCGGTGCGCGGTCGCTGGATCTTTCATCAACGCCGGCGGCCGAAAGAGGAGCCGATCGACGATGCCGAACATCGCGGCGTTGGCGCCGATGCCGAGTGCGATCGTGCTGACCACCGCGATCGTGAAGCCTGGCTTCGTGCGCAGGCCGCGGACGGCGTACTTGAGGTCCTGCCAGAGGCTCTCGAGAGTCATGTTCGTGAGACACCGCGAGCGTCAAAGGGGTTGACGTTGGCTGCTGCTTGCTCGCCGCTGCACGGCGAGCCATACTCCCGACCTCTCACCACAACGCATGGAGCGACCGGATGTTTCGACTCTCGACCACGCTTGCCGCATGTGCCGTGCTCGGCTTGACCGCTGGCGCGCGCGCCCAGGATCCTGGCCAGAGCGTGCCCTCGTTCGACCAGAAGCATGGTGGCAACGACAAGATGCACATGCTCTCACACGTGGTCGCCAACGCAGGCCCATGGAAGGCCGCAGACGTCGAGATCGAGCAGGATCGCAACCGGCCGTACGTGTACCTGTCCGGCTTCGTGAACTTCAACACACAGATCTACGACATCAGCAACCCGTCCGGCGCCAGGAAGATCTACGAGTGGACGATCGAGAATCCCGAGCTCCATCGGGGCATCGGCGCGATGGACGGCAAGTACTTCAAGATCAAGGATCGCTACTACTACGCGCAGTCGCTTCAGTTCATGCAGGGAAGCCCGGACGCGGATCTGGGTGCGGTGATTTTCGACGTCACCGGACTGCCCGATCCGAGCAAGGTGAAAGTCGTGGCGCGCATCCGCTATCCGCAGTCGCCGGGAGGCTTCCACAACACGTTCGCCTACAAGCACTCCGATGGCCGGGTGCTGTACTTCGCCACCATCAACCAACCCAAGGCGCTCGTCTACGATCTCGAGAAGGTGGTGAGTGGCGCCGATCCGAACACGTGGCTCGTTGGCGAAGTGCCGAATCCGACGCCGTTCAAGCAGATCGGCGCCGGCGGCTATCACGACTTCTACGTCGGCTACGACCCGGCCACGCACCAGGACAAGTTCTATGGCGCCGGTCTGGGCGGATACTCGGTGTGGGACGTCACGCATCCGAGCACGCCGAAGCAACTGTTCACGATCACCAGCCTCGGCATGGACATCGCGCACACCTTCACGCCGTCGCCCGACGGCCGCTATGCGGTGACCGAGACCGAGTATCAGTACACACCGCTCCGGATCTGGGACCTCCAGCCCGGCCAATCAGGGAAGACGCAGAACATCGACCTGCCGATCAGCGCGTGGACGGCCGACTGGCGCGACCTGTCGCACAATCACGAGGTGCGCTGGCCGTACGTCTTCGTTTCGGCGTACGAGGACGGGCTCCAGATCTTCGACCTCAAGGATCCAAAGAATCCAAAAACCCTCGGCCACTGGTACACCTGCGAGTGCGAGCACGAGCACGGGTTCGGCGGCACGCCCGACAACGGCTGGCAAAGCACGACGAGCGTGGAGCAGGGAGCCTTTGGAGTCGACGTCCGCAACTACGATGGGCTGATCGTGCTGTCGGACATGCGCAGTGGCCTGTGGGTGTTCAAGATGGACGGCTTCAACGGCTGGAACGGGCAGGACGTCGGCATGCCGAACATCTCGAGTGTGCAGGACTATGACCACGGTCCGGTCCAGGCGACCAAAGCAGTCGTTCCGTAGCACGTGAGAGTTTCGAGAACGCTCATCGTCGTGTCCGCCGCCGCGGTCCTTGTCGCGGCGGCTGAAGGCCCGTTCGACATCCCGTTGTTCGCCACGCCGAAGGTGCCGGGAGCGGCCGGCCATGCGCGGCTGGTGTTCGCGTCATCGCCATTCGGCGTCGCCGTGACCCAGGACGGGCACGCCAGCTACGACGTACAGATCACGGCGTCCGGCTTGCCAGACCCTTCGTCGCTCGGCGAGTTCCACGCGTACGTCGCCTGGGCAGCCTCCACCGATCTGGCCACCTGGGTGCGCCTCGGCGCCGTGCACAACGGCATGACGACGGTGGGGCAGGCGGAGATGAACAAGTTCCTTCTCGTGGTCACGGCGGAGGCGGACAGCACGCCGTCGGCGCACGCGGGTCCCACTGTGCTGCACGGAACGTCGCCGAGCGGCTGGCTGCAGTCGTTTCTGACGCACCCGTTGTTCCGTGGAGTTCCACCGTGAGCCGTCTGACGCGCTGTGCGCTCGTCATGCTGCTGACGTGCATCGCGAGCGGGTCGATTGCCGCGCAGCAAAAACCGAAGCAGCCGCCCAAGAAGCCCGCGCCAATGCCTGGCATGTCCGATATGCCGGGCATGAGCGGCAAGACATCCGACACAACCCGTCGCCGGTCCGCGCCGCGCAAACCAGCCATGCCCCCGATGCAGGGGATGGACACGGCGCACGGCATGGCGATGCCTATTCCGATGCCGGCGGGCATGCCGATGATACCCGGCCTCGTCGGCCTCACGCCGCCGGTCTCGGAGTTTCTGCCGGGAGCCGGCCGCAGGCTCGCGAGCCTGCCGCTGGCGAAGCCATCGCAGCTCGCGCGCGTGCGGAACGGCGACACGCTCGACCTCACCGCCACGCTCGTGCGGCGCACGATCAAGGGTCGCACCTTCGCGATGTATGGCTTCAACGGCCAGATCCCGGGCCCGCTGATTCGCGTGCCGCAGAGCGCCACGATCACGGTGCGCTTTCACAATCGCATCGACCTGCCGAGCACGATTCACTGGCACGGCGTGCGGCTCGACAATCGTTCCGACGGCGTGCCGGATCTCACGCAGGCCGCGGTGGCGCCGGGCGGCGACTTCGTGTACACCGTCCACTTTCCCGACGCAGGCATCTACTGGTATCACCCGCACGTGCGCGAGGACATCGAGCAGTCGATGGGGTTGTTCGGCAACATGCTCGTCGACGCGCCGGACCGCGACTACTACGCCCCCGTGAATCGCGAGCAGGTGCTCGTGTTGAGCGACTTGCTCGTCAACGGCGATACGCTGATTCCGTTCGGCAAGGAAGCGCCCGACTTCGTGCTGATGGGTCGCGTCGGCAACTTGCTCCTCGTCAACGGCGAGCCCGGCTACGCGCTGCGCGCGAAACGTGGCGAGGTCGTCCGCTTCTATCTGACCAACGCGTCGAACTCGCGGACGTACAATCTCTCGTTCGGCGGCTCAGCAATGAAGGTCGTCGCCTCCGACGTGAGCAGATTCGAGCGCGAGGAGTGGGTCAAGAGCGTCGTACTCGCGCCGGCCGAGCGGTACGTCATCGACGTTCGATTCGATCGGCCGGGACGGTACGCGGTCGCGAATGCGGTACAGGCGATCAATCACTTTGCCGGCGAATTTCAGGCGGAGGTCGACACGTTGGGAACGGTGGCGGTCGATGCCGCGGCCGCGACGCCCGACTATGGAAAGCAGTTCGCCGTCCTGCGAGCCAACACGGCCGTGTCGCGCGACATCGAACGCTTCCGCCGGTACTTCGACAAGGCGCCGGACAAGACGCTCACGTTGACGCTCGCCACGAACACGCTGCCGCTCGCGACCGTGCAGTTCATGAATGTCGACACGGCGTACTTCGCGCCCGTCGAATGGGTGGACGGCATGCCCGACATGAACTGGCTCTCGACCAGCAAGCAGGTGCGCTGGATGCTCCGCGACGACGCGACGGGCAAAGAAAACATGGACATCGACTGGCGCGCGTCGGTCGGCTCGGTCGTCAAGCTGAGGATCTTCAACGACCCCAAGTCCTTCCATCCGATGCAGCATCCCATCCACCTCCACGGCCAGCGCATGCTCGTCGTTGCGCGTGACGGTGTGCCGACGCGCAACCTCGTGTGGAAGGACACGGCGCTCATCCCGGTCGGGTCGACGGTGGATCTGTTGATCGACGCCTCGAACCCGGGCGACTGGATGCTGCACTGCCACATCGCCGAGCACCTGGGCGCGGGAATGATGGCGGTGCTGCACGTTCGTTAGACTGCAGTGGTGCCGCTTTCGTCGTCTCCCTCCCCCTCCCGTGAATCGCCATGCGTACTCGCCTGAAGGTCATCCTGCCACTCGCACTGCTCACGATGCCCGTGCACAAATCGCCGGCGCAGGCGGCCGACCCGAACATGGCCCGCGCCCTGCGTGTGCTCCGCACCGCGCCGGTGTTCGACGGCCACAATGATCTTCCCTGGCGCATCCGTGAGGACACGACGCATCCCATGGACGTCGAGGCGTACGACATTCGCACGCACGCGCCCGGGATGACCGACCTGCCGCGGCTCAAGCAGGGCCGCGTCGGCGCGCAGTTCTGGTCGATCTACATCCCGGGCGAGCGAAGCGATGCCGCATACAAACAGAACGGCGACGTGAGCAGCGTCCCCGGGTACTCGCGCGTGCAGCTCGAGCAGATCGACATCGCTCGCCGCGTCATCGCGAAGTACCCGCAGCTCGAGTGGGCGCCGAACGCCGCCGCCGTTCGCGCGAGCATGAAGCAGGGCCGCATCGCGTCGCTCCTCGGGCTCGAGGGCGGGCACGCCATCGAGAATTCCCTCTCGCTATTGCGACAGTACTACGACCTGGGCGCCCGCTACATGACGCTGACGCACAACGTCACGCTGGACTGGGCGGACGCGGCGCTCGACACGGCCAAACATCACGGCCTCACGCCGTTCGGCCGCGAGGTGGTGCGCGAGATGAACCGGCTGGGCATGCTCGTCGACCTGTCACACGTCTCGCCAGCAACGATGAGCGCCGCGCTCGACGCGACCCAGGCGCCGGTCATCTTCTCGCACTCGGGCGCGCGCGCCCTCGTCGACCACCCGCGCAACGTTCCGGACTCGATCCTCATGCGCGTTCCGAAGAACGGCGGCGTGGTGATGGTGCCCTTCGTCACCGAGTTCGTGTCACGCGCCGTGAAGGCCGATCAGGATTCGCTCGACAAGGTGATCGCGGCGGCCAAGCGCGAGCACGGCTCCGACGCCGCCGCGGCCAGGGCCGACGTCGACAAGTGGCGCGCGGCCCACCCGCGGCCCAAGGCGACGATCAGCGACGTCGCCGACATGATCGAGCACGTTCGCAAGATCGCCGGCGTCGATCACGTCGGAATCGGAAGCGACTTTGACGGAATCTCGGAGAACGTCGTGGGGCTGGAGGATGTGTCCAAGTTCCCGGCACTGTTCGCCGAGCTGGCTCGGCGCGGGTGGAGCGACCCCGATCTGGCCAAGCTGTCGAGCGGCAACATTCTCCGCGTGCTGGCGGAGGCTGAGAAGGTGTCGGCCCGACTCAAGGCGAGCACCAAGCCGTCGGTGGCAACCATCGAACAACTCGATCGCGGCGCAAAGGCAATACCGTGAACCTGTGACAGCGAGGAACTAGGGTCAGTCAACACCGCGGCAGCGCCGTCCTTGGTGGCGGACCCGACGGTGGTGGACTGCCGGCCCGGACGGCCACGACCATTGTCTGCGCCATTCGCCGATCTTCGACGATCTGCCGCACGCGGTGCCCGTCACGCATTGCGGGCTTGTATCGCCAGCCGGCGACCGCGGTGAGCACGGCCTGACCGAACGCCTGATCGGTGGCTCGGACGATTCGCGCCGTCTGCATCTCCGGTGTTCCGTTGGTGTCGACGACGAACTCGAGCTCGGCGGAGTAGCAGGCGGTGGCGGCGGGCGGCGGCTGAAAGTCGATGCGGGGATTGGCGACGAGCAGCGACGCCTTGCTGTCCACCGCGCAGTCACGATAGACGGGGCCCCTCGCCGCATAGACCGAATCCGACGTTCGGAGCCCGCAACCCGCCCCGCGAGTGGCCGGGTTGCCGCCGCCACTCGCGCAGCCGAGCGCGACCAGGAGCCCGCCGGTTAGAATGCATGCAAGCGAGCCGCCGGGGCGGGGTCGCTGGTGGAGGACCAGTCGTGCGCATGGCGATATGAACGGTGTCATGTGAGTCGTCTCATTACCTGTCGTGGCGAGTTGCGTTGGTCCTCCCTCCGGATTGTAAGACGAGCCTGGTCGATTTAGCAATGACTCATTAAAGGGAATAGAGCGTGACTTCTCTCACAAAGCTGACGAATTTCGCCACTGCCCTGGAGGCGGACATGTTCGTGGAGCAGCTCAAGTCCGCGGGCATCGAGGCGGTTTCGCGAGGGGTCGACATCACGGGAATCTTCGGTCCCGGATTTCAGGGAGCGACCGCCCGCGGGGTCGATGTGCTCGTGCCGCAGGATCGGCTTGCGGAAGCGCGCGAGCTGCTCGCGGATTACCAGGCGCTCTGACCCGATGCACGCCGTCGGCGTTCGCGGAATCCGGCAAATGGCGTTTCATTTCTCGCGATCCGACGCCATGGATCACGGACACGGAACAGGGATTCCTGATCGGTCCAATCGCTCACCTTCACCGGCTCGACCTCCCGTGATATCACATCGAACACTCATCGCTGTCGCCCTGATCGGCGCATCCGGCGCGGTCGCCGCCTGCGCCGCGACCTCGGACCGCTCGTCCGCTACACAGGGCGCCGCCGTGGACACCGCGGCCCAGGCGATCAGCGCAGACGGGCTGCTGCAGCACATCAAGGATCTGTCGGCCGATTCCATGGAAGGCCGCGGGCCGGGAACGCCAGGCGAGGACAAGACGATCGCCTACATGCAGTCCCAGTTCAAAACGCTCGGCCTGCAACCCGGCAATCCGGACGGCACCTACCTGCAGAATGTCGACCTGATCGGGTATAAGGCGCACCCGACCGCTTCGTTCACGGCGGGCGGCAAAACGATCGCGCTCAAGTATCCCGACGACTACATCGCCAACTCGCGCCACGACCGGCCCGAGACCAAGATCGACAACTCCGACATCGTGTTCGTGGGGTACGGCGTCGTCGCGCCGGAGTACGGCTGGGATGACTACAAGGGCCTGGACGTGAAGGGCAAGACGATCCTGATGCTCGTCAACGATCCGCCGGTCCGGGTGGCGAATGACACCGCGCTCGACACAACGATGTTCAAGGGTCGGGCGATGACCTATTACGGACGTTGGACGTACAAGTACGAGATCGCGACCGATAAGGGCGCCGCCGCAGCCATCATCATTCACGAGACAGGTCCCGCTGGCTATCCCTACGGCGTCGTGAGCGGGAGCAACTCCGCGGAGCAGTTCGACGTGATCTCGCCCGATGCTGAGCGGCGCGTTCCGGTGGAAGGGTGGATCACGCTCGACAAGGCGAAGGAACTGCTGCGTGCCTCGGGTCAGAACTTCGATTCGCTCAAGGCCGCCGCTGCTCGCAAGGAGTTCAAGCCCGTGCCGTTGGCGGCCAAGGCCAACTTCGACGTCAAGATCGACGTGCGAAAGATTCAGTCGCACAACGTCGTCGCCAAGCTGCAGGGCGGCGACAAGAAGGACGAATACGTCATCTACACCGCGCACTGGGACCACCTCGGGCGCGACACCGCGCTCAAGGGCGACCAGATCTACAACGGCGCGATCGACAACGCGAGCGGAAGCTCGGCGCTGCTCGAGATCGCGAAAGCGTTCAGCAAGCTGCCGTCACCGCCGCGGCGGTCGGTGCTTTTCCTCTCGGTGACCGCCGAAGAAAAGGGACTGGTGGGCGCCAAATACTACGCAACGCATCCGCTCTATCCGCTCACGCACACCGTGGCGAACATCAACATGGACGGCGTCAATCAGTGGGGGAAAACGAGCGACTTCACGGTGATCGGGCTCGGTAACTCCACACTGGACGACGTACTCACGGCCGCGCTCAAATCCGAGAATCGTACCGTGCGTCCGGACGCCGAGCCGGAAAAGGGGTTCTACTATCGGTCCGATCACTTCGAGTTCGCCAAACAGGGCGTGCCGGCGCTCGACATCGATGCGGGAACCGACTACATCGGGAAACCGAACGATTACGGCATGAAGAAGCGCGACGAGTATACTGCCAACGACTACCACAAGCCGTCGGACGAAGTGAAGCCCGACTGGGATCTGTCGGGAGCCGTGGACGACACACGCGTGCTGTTCAAGGTTGGATACACCGTGGCACAGAGCGATTCACTCCCGCAGTGGAAGGCCGGTACCGAGTTCAAGGCGAAGCGCGATTCGATGATGACGAAGAAGTGACTGGTCGAAGTATCCTCACCGTTGGACTGTGCGCCCTCGCGAGCTGCAGCATCTCCGAGGGCGCTCTTCAGCGACCCGACGCGCAATCCGCGTCCGGACCCACATCGGAGCTAGTGGTACGCGTGCTCGACGTGGGGCAGGGCGACGCCACGCTCATCGAGAACGGCGGCAGCCGCGTCCTGATCGATGGCGGGCCCGACGTGCGGAGGTTCGAGCGGCTTCTCGACTCGCTCGATCTGAACGACTCTACGTTCGACGTCGTGATCCTCTCGCACCAGCACGCGGATCACCTGATCGGGCTACGGGCGCTCTTCGAGTCGCGGCGCCACATCAAGGTCCGCTACTTCTTCGAGAACAAGGATCCGTACACCGCGGCGAATCTTCGTCACCTTCGTGATTCGATTCTCGCACGGGTCGATCGCGACGGATTGATCTACCGGGACACCGACGATCCATGCGCGAATGGGACGCCGGTGTGCACGATCACCATGCGAGGCGGGGCCGTGCTGCACATCATGCGCCCCTATCCGGGATCGACCGATCCGAACGACCGCTCGGCGCCAGTCAAGCTCGTTGGACCGGACTCGGCGTCGTTCACGATGTGGTTTGGCGGCGACGCGCAGCAAACCGCCCTCGGTTGGATGCTCGGCGCGGCGCGCTACCGCCGGAATCCGGGCATGCGGGTCGACGTGCTCAAGGCCGATCACCACGGGAGCTGCAATGGCGTGACGAACGCCTATCTCAACGCGCTGCGCCCGCGCGACCTCGTCGTCTCCGTGGGCGCGGTCAACCCGTACGGCCACATGCACACGCAGGCAAAGGCGGTCTATCGCGCGCACGGCATCGAGTGGTACCGTACCGATCAGAACGGGACGATCACGATCGAAAGTCCCGGCACGGCCGGCGCGGGCTATCACGTCTCGCCGCAGCGCCCGGGAACGAATCGCTCGGGTCCGGCCGATCGCCGATCCAATCAATCCCAATGCCGGCCGATTCCATGAGCACGAGCAACGAGCAGCAGCGCTGGGTGGTGGACTCGATCGAGGAGTCCGTTGCGTCCGTGGAGGTCGACGGCGGTCGCATGATCACCGTCCCGCAGTCGCTTCTCCCGTCGGGCGTGAAGCAAGGCCACGTCCTCAGCGTTCGCCGTGAGCGCTCATCCGACGGCCAACGCTCGGTGCTTACGATCGAGATCGATGAAGCCGCGACCAGGCGCGCGCTCGCCGCATCGGCTGCTCAGGTGAAGAAGGGCTCGCGGCAGAAGAACGATCCGGGCGGGGACATCGTGCTGTAGTTCGTGGCAACGTGCCCGGTCGCTCGTCACTGCCGCTCGGGACGTCATAACAATTGGGAAACGGACACAAACGGATCTAACGGACGAAAACGAATCGCGCCGTGCACGGCGACGGCTCCATGCGCGACGAGCCCGGATGAAGCTTTCTTTGGTACGGCCGCTCAGGAAGCCACCAGGAAGGATCCCGAGCGTCTGTTCCACAAGAAAATCCCGGCGCGTTGCGAGCGGCGTTCTCGCGCCACACGGTGGAATCCGTTTGTGTCAGTCCAATCCGTTTGTGTCCGTGTCCCAAATCGTTATGACATCCCGAGCGGCAGTCCCGAAGCCTCTTCTCCCAAACAGTTCTGACCTCCGAGCGCTAGTTCGTCGGCGAGCTCAGGCCGGGTGCTCCGCCGGCGCGAGCTTTGGCAGCACGGCCTCGATCTCCCGACGCTGCGGCTCGAGCCAGGGCGGCAGCACGAGCTGCTCGCCAAGGTGCGCCGGGTCCTCGTCGGTGGCGAAGCCTGGGCCGTCGGTGGCGATCTCGAACAACACGCCGCCCGGCTCGAGGAAATAGACCGACTTGAACCAGAAGCGATCGATCACCTCGGTCGGCCGCCGGTGAGCCTTGGCGATACGCTCGCGCACGCGGAGCTCGACTTCATCATCGGCGACGCGCCATGCAACGTGATGCATCGTTCCCACGCCCCACGCGCCGCGCGTGCCCTGAGGCAGTTCGCGAATCTCGATGTGCTTGCCCGAGCCGCCGCCAGCGACGCCGAACCGGTGCCAACCGTCTGATTCGCCAAAATTCTCGAATTCGAGAACGTTCGTCAGAAAGCTCGCCGTCAACGTGAGATCACGCTCCCAGACGCGTACGGCGTGGAGACCGACGATTTGCAGATCGGCGGGAACCGGGCTCCGATCCCATGGTGTGAACTCGCGTGGGTTTCGGGTCTCGACGAGCGCCAGCTTCTGCCCGTGCGGATCATCGAACATCAGTGCTCGATCGCCTCTCCGCGATTCTACGCCACCGACCGTCACCTCATGTTCCTGCAGTCGCCGGCTCCAGTACTCAACCGTCCCCTCGGGAATGGCGAGCGCGATCTCCACGCCCAGGCCGACCCCGAGCCGCCCCGGCGGCGAATGACGGAACGGGAAGAACGTCAGATCCGTCCCGGGGTGACCGTCAGCGTCGGCATAAAAGAGATGGTACGTGCCGGGATCATCCTGATTCACGCTCTTCTTCACCAGCCGCATCCCGAGCACGTTCGTGTAGAACTCGAGGTTCTCTCGCGCGTCGCCGGAGATGGCGGTGATGTGATGGATGCCGCTGATGTCAGCCATGGCCGATACCCGGAGTGAGTTGGAGCAGGCGCCAGATCGCGAAATCTACTGATCGAGCGGTTGGACTCGCACGGCAGCGTGCCCATCGTGTCCATACTCGACGGTCACACGCCACGGCTGGCAGCACACGGCACAGTCCTCGACGTACTCCTGCCGGTCGCCGCTCCCCGGATCGAGAGACACTGAATTCGGCTCGCCGCAGTAGGGGCACGTCACCGCGCCACTGGTGTCGGCGGTTCCGTCGCCCAGCGGGAAGTCGCGGTCCAGGTCGAATTCGTCCGAATCGTCGGACGAATCGTCGAAAGCGAATCGCATGCTGTAAGCTACAGCGCGCGCACAGACCGGGTGGCGTAGAATTAGAGCATGTCCGATCTCTTCGCGGCGCGCTCGCAGATGGCGCTGTCGCTCGGCTTCCACATCATCTTTGCCGAGATCGGTATCGCCATGCCGGTGCTGATGGTGCTTGCCGAGTGGCGCTGGGCGCGCGGGGGAGACGCGGTGTACTTGCAGCTCGCCAAGCGCTGGGCCAAGGGGACGGCCATTCTCTTCGCGGTGGGCGCGGTCTCGGGTACGGTGCTCTCGTTCGAGCTCGGCTTGCTGTGGCCGCGCTTCATGGAGCTCGCAGGCCCCATCATCGGCCTTCCGTTCTCGCTCGAGGGCTTCGCGTTCTTCACTGAAGCGATCTTCCTAGGCGTCTATTTGTACGGCTGGGACCGCATCTCCCGCGGCGCGCATCTCGCGGCGGGTGTGATCGTCGCCGTAAGCGGCGCCGCGTCGGCGGTGTTCGTCGTAATGGTGAATGCCTGGATGAACACGCCCACCGGACTGCTCATGTCAGGCAATCGCGTAGTCGACATCGATCCGGTCGCGGGGATGTTGAACCCATCGACCGTGCAGCAGGCGTTGCACATGCTGCTCGCTGCGTACGCCGCGACGGGTCTGGCCGTCGCGGGCATTCACGCCGCTCTGCTGCTCCGTCGACCCGCCGCGCCTCTTCATCGCGCGGCACTCGCGACCGCGTTGATCGTCGGCGCTCCGGCTGCCGTACTCCAGCCACTATCGGGTGATCACAGCGCACGGGTCGTCGCGCAGTGGCAGCCGATCAAGCTCGCGGCGCTCGAGGGACAGTTTCAGACCGACACCGGGGCCCCGCTTCGCGTCGGCGGTTGGCCCGACGAACGCAATGCGCGAACGAGATTCGCCATCGAGATTCCGAAGGGACTCTCGCTGCTCGCCTTTCACGATCCGAACGCCGAGGTCCGAGGACTCTCGGCGTTTCCGCGCGACCTCTGGCCTCCCGTGCCGCCGGTGCACATCGGCTTCCAGATCATGGTGGGGCTGGGCACCATCATGGCGCTCGTGAGCCTGTGGGCGATCCTCTTGGTTGTACGAAGACGAGACATCGCCGCCGCCCGGCCGTTGCTCCGCGCGCTGGCGATCGTGGCGCCATTCGGATTCATCGCCACCGAAGCCGGATGGACGGTCACCGAGGTTGGACGGCAGCCCTGGGCGGTGCAGGGCATACTGCGAACGGCTTCCGCCGTCACGCCGATGCCCGGCCTTGTTGTGCCAATGCTGACATTCGCAATCTTGTATCTCGGCCTCGGCGCGATTGTCGTCGCCCTCGTCGCCGCGATGGTGCGGGAGACCGCGTGAGCGACTGGTTCGGCGCGATCGGCTTGCCGGAGGTGATCGCGGGGATTCTCATGCTTGCGCTGAACGCGTACGCGCTCACCGGCGGCGCGGACTACGGCGGCGGCGTCTGGGACCTGTTGGCCTCGGGCCCGCGCCGCGCCGAGCAGCGCGAGCTCGTGGCGTCATCGATCGCGCCGATCTGGGAGGCCAACCACGTCTGGCTCATCGTCGTGGTCGTCATGCTTTTCACCGCCTTTCCGGCGGCGTTCGGCACGCTCGGCGTGGTGATGCACATTCCGCTTACGCTCATGCTCGTCGGGATCGTGCTGCGCGGTTCGGCGTTCGTCTTTCGCAGCTATGGCAGCCGTCGCCGGCGAGACGCCCGCCGATGGGGACTCGCCTTTGCGATCGCGAGCGTGGCGACGCCGATCCTCCTCGGGATGGTGATCGGCGCGCTCGCGAGCGGTGCGGTGGGCCAGGCATCGAGTCGTGTCGGAGCAGGGAGCTTCGCCGAGGTGTTCATACGCCCCTGGCTCGCGCCATTTCCCGTCGCCGTCGGGCTGTTCGCGCTCGCCCTGTTCGCGTTCCTGGCGGCGGTCTATCTGACGATCGAGGCGCGCGACTCCACGGTGCGTGAGGATTTCCGGCGTCGGGCGCTCCTCGCGGCGGGCGCGGTGTGTGCCCTGGCAGCGATCGCGCTAGGACTGTCGACGGGGGCGGCGCCGCGAGTGGCGGCGGGGGTCGTTACCGCGCCGTGGTCGCTCGTGCTTCACATCCTCACTGGCGTCGCGGCGCTCACGGCGATCGTGAGTCTTTGGACGCGACGCTATCGTCTCGCGCGTCTGGCGGCGGGCGCGCAGGTGAGCCTCATCCTCTGGGGCTGGGCGCTCGCGCAGTTTCCGTTCGTGATCCCCACGACGCTCACGATCCGTCAGTCCGCTGCGCCGAGGGTGACGCTCGAGCTGCTCGCCGCCGGTCTCGCCGGCGGCGCGGTCATTCTGCTGCCGTCGCTGCGCTACCTCTTCCGGACGTTCAAGGGAACGGCGGCGCAGGAAGCGAAACAGAGAGCGTCACGGCTGTAGCTCCGGCGCAGGTCCGCCATTTGGGACAAGGGTTGCCGCGCGCACTTCCCGTCAGCGACACCCAATGGCAGGTTCATGCGCATGAACCGACGCGACTTCAATTCTGCGATGTTCGGTGGCCTGGCGGCCGCCGCGTTTGGGCCGATCGGACGCTGGCCCCAGCCCGACGTCCGCGTGAATGGTGAGCGGATCGGCGCACATCTGCTCGAGCTGTCGCAATTCGGCAAGAATCCGGAAGGTGGCGTGTCGCGCGTGGCGTACAGCGACGCCGACCGCGCGGCGCGCGCAAAAGTCATGGAATGGATGCGCGCCGCCAAGCTCGAGCCGACGGTCGACTTCGCGGGCAACATCATCGGCCGGCGCGCCGGACGTGAAGCGTCGCTCAAGCCGCTGCTCTTTGGCTCGCACATCGACTCGGTTCCGGGCGGTGGCAACTACGATGGCGACGTCGGCTCGATGAGCGCGATCGAAGTCGCCCAAACGCTCGCCGAACACGGCATCGTGACACGCCACCCGATCGAGGTCACGATCTGGCAGAACGAAGAAGGGGGATTGTTCGGCAGTCGCGCCGTGAGTGGACAGCTCGCGCAATCGGAGCTCGCGTCCGTGTCGAACAGCGGCAAGACGGTAGAGCAGGGAATCCGTTTCATCGGCGGCGACCCGGCCAAGCTCGCGCAAGTGAAGCGGGCCAAGGGCGACATCGCCGGATACTTCGAGCTGCACATCGAACAGGGCGGCACGCTCGAGGCGACGAAGACCGATATCGGCGTGGTCGAAGGCATCGTCGGCATCAAGCAGTGGGAGGTGACGGTCACCGGTTTCCAGAATCACGCCGGCACGACGGCCATGGACCAGCGCCACGACGCCCTGCTTTCCACGGCACGCTTCATCGAGATGGTCAATCGGGTCGTGCGCGGGATTCCGGGCCGGCAGGTGGGGACGGTCGGCCGTATTCAGGCATTCCCCGGCGCGCCGAACGTGATCCCCGGCAAGGTCGTCTGCACGCTGGAACTGCGCGACCTCGACGACGCCAAGATCGATTCGATGTTCCGTCAGATCCGCGCGCAAGCGGACGCCATCGGCAAGCAGAACGGAACGCAGTTCGCCTACTCGGAGCTCCACGTGAACTCGGCCGCGCCCACCAATCCTCGTATGCGCACGATCGTGTCCAACGCCGCCAAGGCGCTCGGCCTGTCGACCCGTCTAATGCCGAGCGGCGCGGGCCACGATGCTCAGGCGATGGCGCAACTCGGGCCAGTGGGGATGATCTTCATTCCCAGCATCGGAGGGATCAGCCACTCGCCCAAGGAGTTCTCGAAGCCGGCTGACATCACGAATGGAGCGAACGTACTCCTGAAATCCGTGTTGACGGCGGACGGCTGACTGCGGGCGCAAACCGCGGAAGTGCCGAAGGGCGGAGGTGCCTAAATACGGAAGTGCCAAACGACGAAAGTGCCTAACGGCGTCAAGAGCGGAACTGCCAAGGAGCGGGAAACTACGAACGCGCTCTTTCCCGCCGTTTGGCATCTTCGCTCTTGACGCCGTCTGGCATTCTCGCACTTCGGCACTTTCGTCGTCTGGCACCTCCGCCGTTTGGAATTCTCCGCGGTTAGCGCCCGCCCTTTGCCGTCCGCCGTCATCTCGACGTCCGTATTACATCATCGTACGACAGCAGCTTTCCTTCCCCGAACAGTCTCACCTGGTCCATCATCGACGCGAGCATCTGCCGCGCGCGCATGTACGAGTTGAACCCGCCGTTCCCGGCGTAGTATCCCATCCCGCCGAACACCGAGCGAATGAAAGTACTCGCCGAGTCGAGCGGCAGCGTGCCGGCGTTCTGATAGAACCGGCGCCAGTCGTCGTCGCCCTGGAACAGGTACTGTTCGACGTTCGACAGATAGAAGGCCGTCACAACGAGATGGCGATCCTTGAGGTAATTGCCGACCGAGCGGATGGCTTTGGACCCGGCAAAATCACCGACCAGCGGGACGATCAGGTTGTTCGCTTCGAGCTCCTTGAGCGTTCTGAAATTCGCCTCGTTCGCCAGGTAGCTTCGCTGCGAGCCCGCGCTGTCCGCCTCGATCTGCAACTCGGCGTAGCTCGGCATGCGGCCGCGGCCAAAGCCGGGACGGGCCTGGTTCGAGTTGTAGGTGATGTCCGGACCGAACATGACAAAAGTCTGATACACGTACGCGATCGTCGACGAGTCGTCGCCCGCCAGCGCGAACCCGTGTTGCCGGCGAAGGCGGTCGAAGATCGCGGCGAGATTCTTTCGCGCGAGTCCGCTGTCCGGCGGCACGGCCTGATAGCTCGCGAACAGCGCTTGCGCCGCGCTGCCGCTATCGAGTCCCGACGGGCGCGGGCGAGCGAAGAGCCGCGAGAGAAAATCCACGCGGTCCGACGACTGCTCGATGATCGCCTTGTACATCAGGTGGGTGAGCATGTTCTGCCGCCGGATGTCGAACACGAACGCGATCTTCGGCTTGAGCGCCACCAGATACGTGAAGTTCTGATCGGGCCCCACGCCCAGGTACACGCCGCCCCGCGACGTCGTGCGCAGGAGCTCGGGAATCACCCACTGATACGTCGTCTCGTTCGAGACGAAATTGTCGGATCGAAAGTATCCGTTCGACTCGGAGAACTCGTTGACCAGCTTCCAGAAGTCGGCGTCGCTGAGCCTGGACGGGATCGTTTGCGCGCGAACGGCCGACTGCGCCACGAGGCACGTCACCGCGCTGACGAGCAGCCACCGAGCCGCACGTTGGCGCCATGTCCGAATCGAAGCCATGACCAGTTCTCTCGAGTGCCGGGTTCGATGAAGAATGTGATCGGGGCCGCAGTCGCGATAGGGTTTTGCCGAACGCGACGCGGGCCTGCGTCACGGATCGTATCGTGACGCAGGCCCCCACCGTTCACCAACGCTTCTTTTCTTACTGCCCGAACACGTCGAAGTCGTAGTACCCGTAGCCACCCTGTGGGTCGCTCACGCGGATCACCGTCGTGTACCCGTTCCAGGATGACGGCTGCTGCACGAGTGTTACCGATCCGCGACCCTGGTTCTGCGCGACCGACAGCCGAACGTCGGATCGTCCAGGATCGAGATTGCCCCGGTCGGCGCGTACGTTCACCGGCTCTTTGCCACTCAGCGTGCGATAGTCTACACGACCATTCTGGATCCGGATCTCGAGCTCTCCGTCCACGTTCCCGGTCCAGTGCAATGCGCTCCGGCCGTAGGTGCCGTACTGCCCGTTGCCGCCTCGCTGCCGGCCGCGATCGTCGTCGTCATCGTTGCCGCCACGATAGACGCCGTCACGTCCATTCTGGTTCCGGCCTCGCCCGACTCCGCGATCTCGGCCCCAGACGTCGCCGTTGGAATAACCCTGCCAATATGCGACGATTCGATAATTGTCGGCGCCGCCACGCGAGTCGCGAATGCGAACGATCGACGTGAAGCCGTTACGCGACGTCGGCTGCTGGATCACGTCCACATCGCCGCGTCCATCGAGCACTTGCACGGAGACCTCGCCCTGCTCGCGCGGCAGAACGCTGAGCGCACGGCTCCGCGCGCGGCCCGGCTCCGTCCGACCAATGTCGTTCGTCCACACGTTCCCGCCCCGCATCACGATCTGCACTTCGCGATCGACACGACCGTTCCACTGAAACAGTTCCTGCCCGTTCGTCTGCTGCCGTCCCTGTCCCCCACCCCACTGCGCGAGTGCCATCGAAGCGCCAGCGGTGAGCACCGCGGCGGCCAGAGGAATCGATCGCGCAACCCAACGTTCCAGTCTCATTGCCAGCTCCTGAAAAGATCGATCGCGACCAACGCGACCGCGCCTGCACCAGCTGAAAAAGCAGCCGACGTGCCGCGTACGGTGGCCGCTCTCGGCCCTCGGCGTGCCCGGTCGTGCAACTCGCTATTGGCACGCGGGTTACGGCGCCCCTGCCACGCTGCGGCGGCCGGCCGCGGCCGAGACTGCAGGGCCGAAATCGTCCGAGCAATTGGACATCTTCGCGTCCGTCGCGTGTGACATCGATTCGCCACTGGCAGGCCTTCTCTCGCAGCCTCAGGTTTCCCGCCCATGCTTTCGCGCTCGATCACCGCGATTCACGCGACCGCGCTCGTCATCGGCATCATCATCGGCGCCTCAATCTTCGTGCAGCCCTCGGTGATCACGGGCGCGGTGCCAACGATCGGTGGCGTGTACGCCGTGTGGCTCGTGTCGGGCGTTCTCACGCTGTTCGGCGCGCTGATCGCCGCCGAGCTCGCGTCCGCCTTCCCGCGCGCCGGGGGCGTCTACGTCTTTCTTCGCGAAGCCTTCTCCCCCGCGCTCGGATTCCTCTGGGGCTGGGCGATGTTCTGGACGATGCACACCGGAATCATCGCCGCCATCGCGACGATCTTCGCGCGCTATGCGGCGTTCTTCCATCCCATGGGTGATGCCGGCGTGCGCGCGCTCGCGGTCGCTGCCGTCGTCGTGCTCACCGTCGTGAATTACGTCGGGGTGCGGCAGGGCAGCATCGTCCAGACGACCTTTACGATTCTCAAAATAGCGGCGATCGTCGCGATCATCTTGGCGGCGTTCGCCATCGGAGCCCACGCCGGCGCGGCGCCGGCGCAATCTGGGCCGCGTGTGCTTCCTTCATCGACGTTCACGTTCTCGCGCTTCCCGCTCGCCGTGGTGGCCGGGTTGTTCGCGTTCGGTGGATGGCACATGGTCACGTATGCCGCCGAGGAGACGCGTGATCCGGAGCGGACCATTCCGCGTGCGTTGCTCGTCGGCGTATTGGTGGTGACGATCTGTTACATCGCCCTCAACGCGGCGTACTTCCACGTGCTGTCGCCGGCGCGGATCGCCGCGTCCGACCGAGTCGCCGCCGACGCCGCCGATGCCATGCTCGGCCGCGGGGGCGCGGCCCTGATGTCGGCGCTCGTTGCCATCTCGACCTTCGGTGCCCTCAACGGTGTGATTCTCTCGGGCCCCCGGGCCTACCTGGCGATGGCGCGCGACGGTCTCCTCGTCTCGTGGGCCGCCGCGACGCATCCGAGATTCCACACACCGCATCGTGCGATCGTGCTCCAGGGGCTGTGGGCGGTGGTGCTCGTCTCGACCGGAAGCTACCGCGCCCTGTTCACGCGCGTGGTCTATACCGAGTGGATCTTCTTCGCCCTCATGGCGGCCGGGCTGATGCGCCTTCGTCGAACGAGTGGCTACTCGCCTGCGTACCATGTGTGGGGCTATCCGGCAATTCCCATCGTGTTCATTGCCGCTTCGGCATACATCGTCGTCACGCAGATCGTCGCCGAGCCGGTCGCGAGTCTGACAGGGTTATTATTCGTCGCCGCTGGTCTCCCCGTGTACTGGTTCGCCGTGCGCAATCCGTCCCTCCCGACCCCGCCCCCGCCCCCGCCCCCCACGCCGCAACATGCTGATTGACGTTCACAACCACTTCTATCCTCCCGAGTACCTGAAAGCCCTCGAGGCGGGCGACAGCTCGGTGAAGCTGACCGTCGACGCCGAAGGCAATCCGTGCCTGCACTACCCCGGCGACTACAACGTGGCCGTGCGTGGACATCGCGACATTGCCTATCGTCAGGGCGTGCTGGAGAAAGAAGGCGTAGACACGCAGGTCATCACATTCACCACGCCCGGCACCCACGTGGAGCCGCCCGATCGCGCGGTGCGATTCGCTCGCCTCGTGAACGACGCATTCGCCACGGTCGTGCGCGAGCGGTCGCCGCGCTTTGCCGCGCTGGCCACGCTGCCGCTGTGCGATCCGGCGGCGTCGGTCGCCGAGCTCAATCGCGCGGTGACTCAGCTCGGGATGCGTGGCGCGATGCTGTTCAGCAACGTGAACGGCGTGGCGCTCGCCGACGCGCGCTTTCATCCACTCTACGCCGAGGCGGACCGACTCGGCGCGATCCTGCACATCCACCCGACTGATCCCGTCGGCGTGGAGGCGATGACCGACTACTGGCTCATGCCGCTCGTTGGCTTCCTGATGGACACGACGCTCGCCGCCGCCAAGCTCGTATTCGCCGGGATTCCCGAGCGCTACCCGAACATCCAGTGGGTGCTGAGCCACCTCGGCGGCGCCATCCCGTATCTGGCCGAGCGGCTCGATCGTGGCTGGGAAGCGTTCCCCGATTGCCGCGCCGACATCTCACGAAAGCCGAGCGACTATCTGCGGAACTTCTACTACGACGGCGTCAACTTCGATCCGACGTCGCTTCGACTCGCCGTGGACTTCGCCGGCGCCGATCATGTGATGGCGGCGAGCGACTACCCGCATCAGATCGGCAGCATTCCCAAGATGAAGGAAAGCCTTGCCGCGCTCCGCGTGTCCGAAGCCGAGCGAAAGAAGATCTCGGGCGAGAACGCGCGGGCGCTGTATCGGCTCTAATCGGCACGCAGTACGGTGAGCGGATCGCTCTGCGCCGCTCGCCGTGCCGGCAGGTAGCACGACGCGACCGCGATGCTCCCGAGGGCGAGCGGCAACAGCACGAACACGATCGGGTCGGTCGGGCTCACGTCGTAGAGCAGCGTGCCGAGCCACTTTGTGGCGGGCAACGCCCCGCAAATGCCAATGACGAGGCCCGCAATCGTGAGCGTGGCCCCTTCCCGCAGCACGAGCCGCACCAGGTTGCGCGGCTCCGCGCCGACGGCGAGCCGAATACCGAACTCGCGATAGCGATTCGTGACGTAGAGTGACATCACGCCGAAAATCCCAACGCTCGCGAGAAGCACGGCGAGCATTCCGAATCCGATCAACAAAAGTTCCGTCATTCGCCGCGTATCCAGCGCGCGGCTGATCCACGAGCCCAGCGGCCGAACGTTGTCGAGCGGGATTCCCGGTTCTACTTGGGCGATCGCGCGGCGTACGGCGGCAATGACCGGGCCCGGCTCACCGCTCGTGCGAATGGCAAGCATTGGCCGCGGGTCCGGCGTCTGCGCGTATGGCGCGTACTCCTGCGGCCTCGGCTCGAGCGCCACGTCCTCATCGCGGACGGACCCGACCACTCCGACGATCGTCCGCCACGTCGTGTCTCCGGTGACGCGCATCCGTTTTCCAATCGCCTCGGCACCGCGCCAGTAGCGACTGGCGAGCGCCTCGTTCACGATCGCGACGGGAAGCACGCTGTCCCGGTCGGCGAACGAGAAATCGCGGCCGTAGAGGAGCGGGATCCGCAGACTCCCGAAGTACCCCGGCGTGATCGCGTTGAGCACGACCTGGGTCTCGAAGCCAACGGCGGCGACGTCGGTGTGGCCCTCGATGATGTAGCCGTCGGTGTTCACGTTGCCGCTGAACGGAAAGGTCCATGCGATGGCGGCGTTGCGAACGCCGGGCACGGTTCGTACGCGGCTGGCCAATTGCGTGACGACGTCGGAAATCTCCCCCGGGTCCGAGTATTTCTCGGCTGGCAGTGGCAGCGCGATCGTCGTCACGCCGGCTGGCTCGAAGCCGAGGTCGGTCGTCACGAGATGGCGGAAGCTCTTCAACACCAGTCCCGCCGCCACGAGCAGCACCACCGAGAGCGCAAGCTGCGCGGCCACGAGTGCGTTGTTCACACGGCGCGACGACGCGTGACCGCTCCCCGTGTCCGTTCGCCCGGCCGCGAGTGCTGCGCCGGGACGCCCGCGCGCCAGGCCCAGCGCTGGCGCGACGCCGAACGCGAGCCCCGCCGCGACCGCCGCCGAAAGGGCGAACCAGAGCACGCGCCAATTGACGCTCACCTCGCCGAGTCGTGGAAGCGTGACCGCGTCCGAATGCGTGACAACGCGCACGAGTGCGTACGCGAGCCCCATCCCCGCAACCCCGCCCAACAGTGCGAGTGTGACGCTCTCGGTGAGCAGTTGCCGGACGACGCGGCCGCGGGTCGCGCCGAGCGCGTTGCGCAGCGCCGTCTCACGGGCGCGCGCGGCCGAACGGCTCGAGAGCAGCGTGGCCACGTTCGCGATCGCGATCAGCAGAATCAACGCGACCGCCGCCTGTAGCACCGTGAGCGGGCGTGCGACGTCCGCCGTCATCGCGTCGCGATACGGCGCGACGAGCGTCGTCATTCTCGTGTCGCGCGGGCGCATGCCGGCGGGCAGCAGACCCGGGGCCATCGACGTCCACTCCCACATCAGCGCCGTCGACGATCGTCTGGCCGCTTCGATCGTCGCTCCCGGAGCCAACCGACCGATGCCGGTGATGAAGAACCCGAAGCGCCGCGTCGGGTCGAGGCCCAATGGCACGTACACCTGGGCGTCGGAACGCGGAAACGCGAAGCCGTCGGGCATCACGCCGATCACGCGCCTCGGCGTTCCGTCGAGATCGATCACTCTGCCGAGGACGCGTTGGTCGCCGGCGAAGCGCGTTTGCCAGAATCCGTAACTCAGCACGACGACGTTGTTCGTTCCCGGCGTGTCTTCGGCGCGACCGAACGGACGGCCGATGAAGGGCTTCACGCCGAGCACGTCGAAGAAATCGCCTGTCGCGCGTACGACGCTCAACCGTTCGCGATGGCCATCGTCGCCGAATGTTGCGCCGCTTCGCGAGTAGCCGGCGAACGACTCGAATTCGTGCATGCGGTCGCGATAGAGCGCCAGGTTGGCTTGCGACAGCGGCCACCGATCGAGTCCCTTTTCCGGATACGCCTGAATCAAGCGCACGAGCCGGTCCGAATGCGGGTACGGCAGCGGCCGGAGCAGGATGCCGTCGACGAGACTGAACATTGCCGTGGTCGTCCCGATTCCGAGCGCCAGCGTGAGCGCGGCGACCGTGGTGAAACCAGGGGCGCGCCGCAGCGTTCGCAGCGCGTATCGGACATCGGACCGAATGGATTCGAGCCACTCCTTCATGTGCACCTCGCGGACATGACCGCGGTCGATCGTGATGCACTCGTCGCGAACACGCGACGGATCGCCAAATCGCGCGAGCGCCGCGGCGCTTGCCGTACGTTCGTCGGCTCCCAATCGGCGCAGCTTTTCGGCGCGCATCGCGAGGTGGAACTCGAGCTCGTCGTCGACGTCGCGTTCAACGACGCGGCGGCTGAAGCGCGGAAGCCGAAACAGCCGACGCCAGCCCGGCGATGGACTCACGCGGTCTCCGGCGATGTGCCGCGCAGGGCAATCGCGATCGCCTCGGCGTGTCGGTGCCACACCGGCGCCTCGGCGCGGAATCGCGCGCGGCCGGCGGCGCTCAGCTTGTAGAACTTCGCGCGGCGGTTGTTTGCCGACACGCCCCACTCGGCGGCGATCCAGCCTCGGCGTTCCAGCCGGTGCAAGGCCGGGTAGAGCGTCCCTTCTTCCAGCAAGAGCAGCGAGTCTGTCGCGTGCTCGATCCATTCGCTGATATCGTAGCCGTGCATCGGCCCCCAGCTCAGCGCCTTGAGGACCAGCAGATCGAGGCTGCTGCGCAGCAGATCGGATTCGGTGGCGGCCATGGTGCGATCCTTTTCCCTAGTGACACAAGGGATGGTAAAGTCCTTGCCCTTGTGACGCAAGGGGTCGCCGCTCGCCACCACACATCGCCGATGCTCGAGGACGGACTGGCCAACCGGAACCAGCCGCGCCATGATGGTCGCACCCTTACACCCACTTCCATGCACCGTCTTCCGCTACTCCTCGCCGCCATCGTCGTCGCTGCCGCCACTTCATGCAGCCGCCCGCCATCGACGCTCGAGGTCGAGTTCATTCCGTCGCCGATCCCCGGCGCCGTGTTCGCGTCGGCGGTACGCGTCGGCAATCTGCTCTTCCTCTCGGGTCAGATCGGCACCGACAGCGCCGGCCGGCTGGTGCCCGGCGGCCTCCAGGCGGAAGCGCGTCAGACGCTCAACAACATCAAGAGCGTCCTCGAGAAGAACGGTTCGTCGCTCGACCGCGTGGTGAAGTGCACCGTGTTCCTGGCCGACATGAAGGACTACAACGACTTCAACGAGATCTACGCCACGTACTTCCGTGCGCGTAAGCCGGCGCGGAGTGCGTTCGGCGCGACGGGGCTCGCCCGCAACGCGCGGCTCGAGCTCGAGTGCATCGGCGTGACCGGATGACGAGGCGAGCGAGGCTGCGCCCCAGCCTCAGCTCGAGTAGTACGCCGCGTTCTCGTCGATGTAACCCTGCGTGAGGTCGCAGCCGTACGCCGTAGCGCCCTCGGTCCCGACGCCCAGCGACACCTCGAGCGTCACCACCTCATCGCGCAGGCTGGCGCGAACCGCGTCTTCGTCGAAATCGAGACGCTGTCCGCGGCGAACGACTGCGTGCCCGTTGATCCACGCGTCTGTCGCATCGGCCCGGATCGCCGCATCGAAGCACTTGCCAACTGCCATGAGCAGGCGCCCGACATTCGGGTCCGCGCCGTGGACCATCGTCTTCACGAGCGGCGAGTTCACGAGCGACTTGGCGACCATCCGGGCGTCGTCCTCGCTCGCGGCCCCCTGGACCGTTGCGCGAATCAGGTGCTTCGCGCCCTCGCCGTCGCGCGCCAGCATCTCGGTCATGCGGATGCATCCCGCCGCAAGCACGTCGGCGAACGTACCGCGATCGATAGTCCCCGCGAGTCCGTTGGCCATGACGGCGCAGGTGTCGGACGTGCTGGTGTCGGTGTCGACCGACAGCATGTTGAACGAGACGTGTACCGCCGCGCGCAACATGCGGTCGAGCGACGATGGATCAATTGCCGCGTCGGTGAAGATGTAGGCGAGCATCGTCGCCATGTTCGGCTCGATCATGCCCGATCCCTTCGCGACCCAGGTGATCGTGGCATCGCCGACGCTCGCCGATATGGCTTTCGGGTGCGTGTCGGTCGTCATGATTCCCTCGGCGCCGACGAGGGGATCGATCGTCAGCTCGCTCGACATGCCGTGGATTCCGCGCTCGATCAGATCGATCGGCAACTTGACGCCGATCACCCCCGTCGAGCTCACGAGCACGCGGTCCGCGCTCGTGCCGACCTCCGCCGCCGCTGCCGCGGCCATGCGCCGCGCGTCGTCGACGCCGCGTTGGCCCGTCGCCACGTTGCTGACCTTGCTGTTCGCGACGATGGCGCGCAGCCGGCCGCCCTGCATCGTCTCACGCCCGAGAATGATCGGAGCGCCGGGAAACTGGTTTCGCGTGAACAGCGCCGCCGCGTCGGCCTCGACCTCGCTGACGAACAACGCAAGATCCTTGGCCGACGGCTTGAGCCCGCAATTGCGGCTGGCACACCGAAAGCCGCGCGGGAACCTCGGAGCATCGTGAAAGCGAATGGCGAACGGAGATGACACGTTGGGGAAGGGCAGTGGAGCGGGTAAGATAGAAGTACTACTTCGACGCGCGCCACCAGCGCCGGTACCCGGAGCCATCCAATGTTCGTGCAGGACTTCATCGACGAGTACCTCAGGCACATGCTGTCGGCTGAGAAGGCGATCGCCCAGGTCACCGACGACGGCCTCAATCGCGTCGTCGCGCCCGATGGCAACTCGATCGCGATGATCATGCGGCACGTGGGCGGCAACCTCACGTCGCGCTTCACCGACTTCCTCACGAGCGACGGCGAGAAGCCGTGGCGCCACCGCGACGGAGAGTTCGCCGACGGCCCATTCACGCGCGCCGACGCGGAACAGGCGTGGCGCTCGGGGTGGAGCGTCATGGAACGCGAGCTGGCGCGTCTCACCGACGCGGACCTGACCCGGCAAGTGACAATACGCGGAGAGACCCGCACGGTGCATGAAGCATTGTGCCGCTCGCTCGCCCACGTCGCCTCGCACGCCGGGCAGATCATTCTCCTTGCCCGCATCGTGGCGCCGGGCGAATGGAAGTGGATCTCCATCCCGAAGGGCCAATCCGAGCAGTACAACCAGAATCCCACGCTCGAGAAGCGGCCCGCCACGTGACCGTGGTGATCGAGGCGGCTGTCGAAAGCCTCGCCGCCGCACTCGCCGCCGCGCGCGGCGGCGCGGACCGCCTCGAGTTGTGCGCGAACCTCGACGTTGGCGGTACCACACCCAGCGCCGAGCTGTTCGCGGCAGTCAAGTCGCGTGTCGATATCCCCGTCTTCGCGATGATCCGCCCACGTGGCGGGTCGTTTATCTACACGGCCGCTGAACGTGATGCGATGCGCCGTGACATCGCGCTGGTGCGCCAGTACGAAGCCGACGGAATCGTGCTCGGTCTGCTCGACGAGCGCAGCCGTATCGACACGACAGCCGTGCGTGATGTCCTCGGCGACGCGGGCGACCTGCCCGTCACCTTCCACCGCGCATTCGACGAGATTGCCGACCGGCACTCGGCACTCGACACGCTCATCGAGCTCGGCATCGATCGCGTGCTCACCTCCGGCGGCGCCCCGACCGCGCTCGCTGGCGCCGAGTCGATCCGAGCGTTCGTTGAACACGGGGGTGACGCAATCCGCATCATGGCCGGCGGTGGTGTCCGCGCGCATAACGCCGGTGATCTGGTGCGGCGCACCGGCGTGCGCGAACTCCATGCTCGCTGCGAGCTCGATCCGGCGCGCATCTCGGAGATGCGTCAGGCGCTCGAGTCAGCGTAAACCCTCTCGTTCACTCGGCGAACTGCCGCTCGGGATGTCCCAACAATTGGGATACGGACACAAACGGATCAAACTGATCGAACCGATCGCTCCGAGTGGCGCGAACGCTCCGTGAACGACGAGCCCTGACGAACGTCTTTTGGAGACTGCCGCTCCTGAAGCCAACGGTAGCGTCCCGAGCGGCCGTTCCCCAAAAATCCCGACGCATTGCGCGTGGAGCTCTCGCGCCATGAGGATCGATCCGGAAGATCCGTTTCATCCGTAGCATCCGCGTCGCAAATCGTAGATGCCTCCCCGCCACGAGGAGTCCAGAATGCGCACCGGATTCCTCTGCGACCTCCGCGCCCTCCGCGCCTCTGCGTTGGGCAGTTCATCCCGGCTCGTGCCGCGACGAAGCCAGCCTCACCTCGGCCACTGATTGTTCGACCGGTCGATATCCGGCAGCGCCTGATTTGGATCGATGACGATTCGGCGAACCGCGCGTTGGCCGGGCACGCGATACACGAACACGTCGCCCAGATTCCACATCTCGATCGGCAACCGCACCTGCTGGGTGCTTCCATCGTCATACGTGAGCCCTAGCGTCGCCGGCATGACCATCGTGCCCCGGTTGTGCAAGTGGATACGGGTCGTGCCATCCTGTCCGCGGGCCACGGAGTCGACGGCCTGATCCAGCCGGGCTGTCGTGAAGATCCAGTCGCGCCAGAACCAGTCGAGCTCCATTCCCGACTGGTCGCGCATGAGGCGGAAGAAGTCGGCCGGCGTAGGGTGCTTGAATGCCCAAGCGCGGATGTACGCGCGGAATGCCGCGTCGAAGCGGTCCTTGCCCAGCACCTCGTAGCGCAGCATCTGCATCATGAGCGCCGGCTTCTGGTAGCCGCCCCAGAATAGATCGCGCACCTCGACCGGCTTCTCGATCAGCGGCTGCTCGTTCCCAGGAACCGCGTGCTCGCGGTAGAGATGCAGCGGATGCACCTCGATCGTATCGCCGTACGGCGTGCCCGCGAAGTACTTCGCCGCGTTCCCGAGATCGATGAACGTGTTGAAGCCTTCGTCCATCCACGGATACAGCCGCTCGTTCGAGCCGACGATCATCGGGAACCACTCGTGGCCGAACTCGTGCGCGATCACCCATTGCTGGTCTTCGCGCGTCGGGCTGTTCGGTGTGAAGGTGAGCATCGGGTACTCCATCCCTTCCACCGGTCCCTCGACGGTCGTGGCATGCGAGTACGGATAGGGATACCACTGCTCCGAGTAGTATTTGATCGCCTCGCGCCCGATGCGGTTCACCTCCCCCCACTTGTCGGCGCTTGGGCGATAAAGATCCTCAATAAGAATTCCATTATATCCACTGGCGTCCCAGCGAAGCTCAGGCCCGGCGGCGAACGCGAAGTCTCGGACGTTGTGGGCAGTGAGGTGCCACGTGAGTGTTTGCGCGCCTGCCGAAGGAGGACGGGTGAGCGCCGGCTTTCCGGCTTCTTCCGCCTTGATGATCGCGATCGCCGTGTCCGACCGTCGCGCCAGAGCCAGGCGCTGCCGCTGCACGGCAGTGAGCACCTGCTCCGGATTCACGAGCTCGCCCGTGGCAGCGACGATGTCCGCGGCCGGGACCGTGAGCGTCACGTCGAAGTCGCCGTACTCGAGATAGAACTCGCCGGCGCCGATGTACGGTTCGTGGTTCCAACCCTTCACGTCGTCATAGACCGCAACGCGCGGATACCACTGCGCGATCTCATACAGCAGCCCGTCGTGGCCCATCCGGCCGCCGCCCTGCGGCGGCGGGTTGAAGTGCCACACCGCCGTGAGATCGATCGACCGACCGGGCGCGAGCGCGCTGTCGAGATCGACGCGCATGGTTGTGCCATACCGAGTCCGCTTCACCTCGCGCCCACCGATCGTGAGCGATTCCAATCTCGGCGCGCTGTTGAATCCCTGGCAGGAGAAGTCGAAGCTCGTGCCGAGGAAGACGAGTGGCGGCTGATTGAGCACGTTCGTCACGCTGTTCGGCTCGCACAAGTTCTGTTCGACGAACAGCCACAGATACGGCAGTGCGTCTGGCGAGCGGTTGACGTAGTGAATCGTCTCGCGGCCGCGAAGCTCGTTCTTGGCCGGGTCGAGCGTCGCCGCGATGCGGTAGTCGACACGCTGCTGCCAGTACCGGGGCCCGGGGCGGCCGGCGCCCGTGCGGTACTCATTGGGCGTGGGAAGCGAGAGCGCGCGGAAGTGCGACGTGTCGGCCACGGATGCCGGCGATTGCGCGGCGGCCGGGTGCGTCGTGAAGAAACCGGTGGCAATGACGAAAAACGTAGAACGTCGACAAACGTGCATGGCAAACCCGGATCGATGGCGTATTGTTGCCGTGGCGGCAGACGCGCGATTTCCCGCGCGGGCCAGATGGCTCTACGTTAGGACGTGGCGCCGCTCCACGCGAGCGCACGTTCGCCTCACCCGCATCGATGGCTTCTGTCCGCTCGCTCCGCGTCCTTCGCATCTACCTGACCACGGTCCGCGTCCTCAGCAGCTACCTGGTGCTGCGACTGGGGCGGGCCGCGATGTCGCCGGCGCGGTACGAGGCGCTGCTCATCGAGCGACACCGACGCAACGCGCGGCGCGTGCAGCGCGCGATCGTCGACGCCGGCGGGCTGTTCATCAAGGTCGGGCAGCTCATCAGCATTCTCTCGAACGTGCTCCCGCCCGAGTTTCGCGGTGAGCTCGAAAGCCTCCAGGACCGGCTGCCGCCGCGTCCGTACGAGGAAGTCGCGGCGCGTATCCGCGCCGATTTCGGGCGGCCGCCCGAAGAGCTGTTTCGCGAGATCGATCCGGCGCCGATCGCCACCGCGTCGCTGGCCCAGGTGCACCAGGCATGGCTGCACGATGGGCGCAAGGTCGCCGTCAAGGCGCAGCATCGGGACATCGAGCGAATCGCGCGCGACGATCTGGAGATGATCCGGCGCATTCTGCGCGTCGTGCAATTCGTGACCGGCCTGCGCGGACTCGAGGCGTACCATCCTGAGATCAGCCAGATGATCGCCGAGGAGCTCGACTTCACGCGGGAAGCCCGGAACCTCGAGACGATCGCGCGCAATTTCGCGGGCGACTCGGGCGTAGGGTTTCCCGCCGTGATCCCCGAGTTATCGACGCGGTGCGTGCTCACGGCCACGTTCGTCGAAGGCACCAAGGTGACCGACCTCGCCGAGCTCGAGGCGCACGGCTTCTCGCGCCGCCGGGTCGCCGAGCGCGTGGTCGCCGCCTACTGTCGCATGATCTTCGTCGACGGCATCTACCACGCCGATCCGCATCCCGGCAACATCCTCGTGGCGCCGGACGGCGGCATCGTGTTCGTCGATTTCGGCGCGGTGGGCGTCCTCGCGCCGCACATGCGCGAGGGAATTCCCGAGTTCTTCGAGGGCGTGATTCGTCGCGACCCCAAGCGCATCACGGACGCGATCCGCACGATGGGCTTCGTCGCCCGCGGCCCCGAGAGCGGCGACGTCGCCGAGCGCGTGATCGGCTACATGCAGCGGCGCTTCTTCGAGCAGCTCACCGCCGAGTCGTGGGGCCTCGGCGAACTGCAGATGGACGTACGCAGTCGCCTGGAGGCGCTCGCTGACCTCCGCCGGCTCGACGTCTCGTTCCGGAAGCTCACGGAGACGTTTCAGGTGCCCAAGGATTGGGTGCTGCTCGAGCGTACGCTACTGTTGTTGGTGGGACTGTGCACGGAGCTCGACCCGTCGTGGAACCCGATGTCCGTGATCCGGCCCTACCTCGAGCGTTTCGTGTTCGCCGAAGACCGTGACTGGGGAAGCCTCATGCTGACGTCCATGAAAGGGATGGCACGGGTCGCGGCTACGCTGCCGGAGGATCTGCAGCGAACGCTCACGCGCGCCAACGCTGGCGAGCTCGAGGTGCGTGTGCCCGACATCGCCGTCGCGGCGGAGCTCGTGTACGCGGGGGCACGCCAGTTGGTCTACACCATCATCGGCATCGCCGCCGGCGTCGTCGCTTACCAGGCCTTCGACAGGGGCCGCGGCGTGCTCTCGGCGCTGCTCGTTGTCCTCGCCGTCGCCGCCTTTTCGGCGCTCGGCTGGTCGATGCTCTCTACGCGGCGTCTCAAACGCTAGCCCGCCGCCCGCCGCCCGCCGCTACTTCGCCAACCCGTAGAGCCCCGCCGCGTTCTCGCGCAGGGCCATCCGCGCCAGCACCTGTGCGCGATCCCGTGTGATCTCGCCGTCGCGCATCATCCCGGTGAGCGCGATCGCCAGCGCTCGCCGCGTCGTATTCGACGCAACCCACGCGATCTGTTCCCAACCTTGTTCCACGCCACCGTCGAATGCGTCGGTGCCGAACACCACCTTGTCCGGCCATTCGCCGAGCCATTGTCGAAGCACGCTGGCCAGAAGCGTGGGCGAGAGGATGTTGTCCATCATCGAGATGTCCGCGTACACGTTGGGCTTGCTGATCAGGCCCTGCGTTTCGCCGATGAGTGGCCAGCCGCCGTGCACGATGATGAACTTCGTTCCGCGCAGCGTCGAATCGTTGAACGCCGGCTCGAGCAAATGCGGGGCGCTGCCGTGGGTCGAGTAGAATCCGCCGAACGTCTCGAGCACGTGGATCTGCACGGCGAGCCGCTGACGTCCCGCCTCTCGTGCGATCACCCGAAAGAGATAATCCTCCAACTCCTTGTACTCGGTGTGGGATGGCGTTCCGCCGCGTACGTATCGCGCATACACACGCCGCGCCGTCGCGGGATCCGGATCATCGAAATCGAGCGGCCGCAGATACGCAGCCTCGAACTTGATGCCGACCGCACCGCCGGAGCGCATGCGGGTCAGCGTCGGCATGACGACTCCCGCCACGTAGGCATCCAACGTTGCCGGCAGCGTGCGCACATTGATCTCGCGCAGGTACCTGGCGAGGAGCTTTGCCTCGCGCGGATACAGCGGCCGCGTGTCCGGCGTACGCGCGGCTTCGCCGCGAACGTCCAGCGGCAGCATGAGCGGATCGGCGAACGCGATCCAGCGAAATCTCGGCGGCGCCAACCCCTGGCCCATCGAGACTCGGTTGGCCATCATGACCTCGATGCCCGACTGGTCGAGCGCCCACTCGGGAAACCGCGCGCCCTGCGCACGCTGCGTGCTCGCCACGGCGTTCTTGAGCGCGTTGTGGTACGCCTCGCCGGATACCGTTGGCGCGATCTGGTACAGTGCGTTCTCCGCGTGTCGCCAGATCGGGTCGTCCGCCTTGAGACGGTTGGGGAGATCGAATGCCGGAATGCCGTCGAGCGGCAACGCGTCAAAGTCGGTGTCTGCCGGCGCGCCAGCCGGTACGGGGCGCATCGGGTGCGCGTGATTGTCGATCGCGCGAACGCCGTCGATGTATCGGGCTAGCGCCGAATCGATCGGCGCCTGAGCCGGGGCAAGGCGGCTGACAAACAGGAGCACTATTCCAACAACGAGAGCACGCAGCACGGAGTCTCCGAGCGGTTTCGCCGCCCGATATACCGCCCGTGGCTCGTGTTCGTCAACGTCCAGCGGTCGACGGAGGCGGCCCGTATTCAGCGCAGATTGCGGCGCGCGCCGTCCCGCACGAATCGCTCTCCGGACAACCCCCTCACGACCCAGCGAGACTAAAGCATGCCTCTCACCCTACGCCGATCGCTGACCGCCGTTTCCCTCGTCGCCGTGATCGGCGGCCGGCTCGCCGCGCAGGAGAACTACGAGATCCAGGTCTACCCGTCCGAGACCGTCCCCGTCGGCGTCACCATGTTCGAGCTCCACAGCAACTTCACGCTCATGGGCCGACGCAGCATCTCCGATCTCGGCGAGCTGCCAACCTATCACGCGTTTCACGAGACGATCGAGGTCACGCACGGCTTCACGAGCTGGTCGGAGCTCGGCTTCTATTGGTTCATGGCCATCCCCGATCGAAAGGGCCTGCACTGGGTCGGCACGCACCTCCGCCCGCGCGTGCGCGTTCCGGAGAGTTGGGGCTGGCCCGTTGGCGTGAGCATCTCTCAGGAGATTGGCTACTCCAAGGCCGAGTTCTCGGGGGACACGTGGACCTACGAGCTTCGCCCGATCATCGACAAGAGCTTCGGCCCGTGGTACGTGTCGTTCAATCCGACGATCGACAAGTCGCTCCGCGGCCCCACCGCCGCCGAGCACTTCGGTTTCGCGCCGAACGTGGATGTGGGGTACGATGTGACGAAGAAGATGAATCTCGCGGTGGAATACTACGGTGCCACCGGCACGATCGATCACCTCGACCCCATCCGCGACCAGGAGCACCTGCTCTTTGGCGCGGTGAACTACGATTTCGGCCCGGCGTGGGAGTTCAACATCGCGTACGGAACGGCGCTGACGGCCGGCGGCGATAAGAGAATCGTGAAGATGATTTTTGGCCGGCGAGTGGGGAAGTAGAGAATGCTGCCCGGGCTGCGCGGCCTGATCGTAGACAGCTGGGGAAAAAAAACGGCCCGCGCGAAAGCGCGGGCCGTTTTCCCTTTCAGCAGGGCCTATTTCCCTGCGTCCAGATCGTTCCAGTTCATGATCGCGTTGAACCCCATCGCGAACGTGCCCTGGGTTTGCCAGCGCCAGTACGGCCGGAACGCGAACATCACCACGTGTCCCTGGCCCACCTTCTCGTCCACGAGCTGCGCGCGCTTCGACAGCAGCTCGCCGTGCTCCAGCGTGCCGGAAAGCAGCATGTCCTCCGCCTTCTCCGGGAACTGCATCACGACGCGCGTCGATGAGTTCGGGTCTGCCGCCAGTCCGGGAACGGATGCCGCCGGCCCGCCGATCGGCAACGCTACAAATCCGCCGCCCGGGCCGCCACGCCCGCCGCGACCGCCCGCCGGCTGACCCGCCTGCGCCACGTTGAAGTCGTTGCCGACACTCGTCGCCACGCCAAAGGGCGTGCCGGTGTGATCCGGATCCCAGGGCGAAAGCTTGAGCAGGTTCGACATCGGCGTGGTGTTCTGGGCGATGCTGCCGGCGCGTCCGCCGCGTCCGCCCGCGGCGGCGTTGTCGGCCACCGGCTGCGCGCCGGCGCCGGCGTTGAGCACCGGTCCCACACTGAAGTAGACCGGCACGTCAGGCTTGTCGTAGCCATACACCAGCGGACTCTTGGCGTCGGCGATGATGCCGCGCAGGATCGTGCCGCGCGCGAACAGCCCGCTCGCCGGCTCGACCTTCACGCCGGGCGCGAGGTTCATCTCGGGCAGGATCTGCGACGTGTTGCCTTCGGTGATCAGCGTGCCGCCTTGCTGCACGAACGCATACAGCGATTTCATGCCGGCCTCGCCGAGCGCGCCGCGCACGTCGTCCGTGGAATCGGGGAACCCGAGGGATGGGAACTCCTTGGTGCTCTTGTACGGAACCGGCTGGTCGACCGCCTGGCCCCCCCCCCCCCCCCCCCCCCCCCCCCCCCCCCCC